>JAYTJI010000190.1:0-1017 GCA_043731245.1 Methylococcaceae bacterium
TGATTTTGGTAGATCAGGAGCAGCCGGTACAGATAACGCCTGGAGCTAGTGGTTTGCTATTAATTCAGCATATTCGTGATGAGGCGCACCGGTTTGCAATAACAGGGCACCGGCAACGTCGCGGTAAGGCATCAAAACAATCGGTGTTGGAGGCTATTCCAGGATTAGGCGCAAAACGACGGCAGATATTATTAAAACAGTTTGGGGGGCTGCAAGGCATTTCATGCGCAGGCATCGATGCGCTTTGCAGTGTGGACGGCATAAGTCGGCAGTTGGCACAACGAATTTACGAACTATTTCATCATCAAGATGACGATTCAATTTAACATACCTACCAATCTTACGCTGTTAAGGATCGCGTTAATTCCTTTATTAACCGTGGTTTTTTATTTGCCTTGGCACTATGCCAATGTGGCTTGTACGATGATTTTTATGCTGGCAGGATTTACCGACTGGCTGGACGGATACCTTGCTAGAAAAATGCAGTTGGAAACGCCTTTTGGCGCTTTTTTAGATCCTGTCGCTGATAAATTAATGGTCGCAATAGTTCTGGTTTTAATTGTTCAGCAGCAAGCGACTCCTTCCCTGGCTATTGCATCTGCGATTATTATAGGCAGGGAAATAACCATTGCCTCCTTGCGCGAATGGATGGCTGAAATCGGCCAGCGGGCAAAGGTGAAGGTTTCTCAATTAGGTAAGTGGAAAACCACCGCTCAAATGCTGGCAATTGGCATGTTGTTATACCGCGATGATTTATTCGGTATACCCATAAACTTGATCGGTTATGGACTTTTGTATATTGCCGCCGTATTAACGTTATGGTCGATGATTAATTATTTAAGTGCAGCTCTGGCAGTTATTAAGGAAGAATAGCTGCGATTTGAGTGGCATGGCGCTATTGCTCCCAGTTAATGCGGATGTAACCCGGCACACAGAGCCTTTACGGATTTTTTAACCAAACAGATGCAGCATATTGACACGCTGCTGTGACAAAATAAAAATGGATCAAGAACAAGA
>JAYTJI010000191.1:0-12119 GCA_043731245.1 Methylococcaceae bacterium
GCAGAACAGGGCGAAGGATTTGCTAAAAGAGCATTGACCGAAGATTTTAAATCAGGGACACGTATAGAAGGACAAGGACGACCGACTTCGAGCCACCCTGTGCGCGATTTAAAATCAGTTGCGATTTCAACCATAAGCAATAAACCGCAGCAGGCCATTTCTGCAGATGCTATGCCTTCGTTTACCCCTGAAAAGGCAGGACTCGCTGGCCTTGAAGAATGAATGCTATAATTTTTCAGATAATTTTATCCAGGAAACTATTCAAATTATCTCCAATGAATCTCTGGATTGAGTGTTGGACGAAAGACTTATACCTAAATCCTGCAAGCCCTAAAAAACAGGCATCAATACCTACCTATTTTATTTTTTAAATCCGCCGACGCGGTTCTGCCCATGTATTTATGGCATTTGATCCTCTCCACATCCGAAATTACAAAAAAAATACGAGTATTTGCTGGAGACAAGCCAGGGCAATCGCGCTTAAATTAGATTGACTTTTATAATCATCGGTCAATCAATTGGTTAGAAATTCGACTCTTTCAAATTTCGTGATTTAATGTAAAAAAGCAAAAAATATCCACTTGTATCATATTGATTTCAAATGGTTAAAATTTAAGCGCGATTGTCCTGGGGGCTAAGGAGCTTAAAAAATTACTTATTTTTTTAAAGTATTATGGCGAATGGCATTTTGGGAGTGAAGAAAGATCCGTAGCATGCTTTAACTGCCCAATGGCAGGTAAAAACACAGAAGCACATAACTCTATCCCAATAATGACAATCCAACGTTCTATTGTTATTAAAATTACTGTACTCTTGATGAACCTGATGGTGGCAAGCTGTTCTAAGAAACAGGATTCACCTGCCTATCAAGCTGCGTGCCAAAGTGACCCTTTATACACAATTGAGCTACACATCGCGTACCTTTTAAGGCTTAACTCACTCAGAACGCTTTGTTGTGGTACGCAATGCCTACCGATTACCTGATTAACTGCGGCCTTCGTGGGCAGCTTCAAGTTTCTACTATTTTTAGATTTATGGCGCTTCCAGAAAAAAACAACAATCGTTCTGATAAGCCTTAGTAAAAAGGCAAAAGACTTTCGCCTTTCGCCTTTCGCCTGTTTTATTTCAAAGACAATGTTTCTGTACGACCTACCACTTCAATTGACAGCTTGTCTTCTCTAAGTAGCCAGCCTATGGCACGTTGCACATCATTCTTTCCAATTCCTGTTTCATTGGTAATTTTAGTTACACTAGCTGATCCGTTTTTATCCAGATATTGCCAGATTTTACCCGCTGCATCATCGATGGTATTAAGCATTTTAAGTCACCCGTATAAGTATTGATTGAAGTTGTTAAGAGTTTTTAGTATTAAGGTCAGGTAACACAATATTTAGTTCAAGTGTTTCCTGATTTTCATCCTGTTCAAAGCTAACGGAAATAGCATCCTGCCCTACATTAATATATTTCTGTATAACTTCCAGTAATTCTCTTTGCAATTGTGGAAGATACGATGGCTGGTTACGTGAGGATCGTTCATGAGCAACCAGAATTTGCAATCTTTCTTTTGCAACGGATGCAGTACTCAATTTAGATATTTTAAAATAATCCAGTAAACTCATTACTTACTCCCAAAGAAATTCCTAAAAAATCCTTTTTTATCATCAATGAACCGATGGGGTCTATCCTCGCCTAAATAGCGTGCAACAATATCTGAATAGGCTTGGCCCGCATCACTTTTTTCATCAAGAATAACAGGAGTACCTGAATTTGATGCGTTTAGCACCGATTTTGACTCTGGAATAACGCCCAATAAATGCAGCGATAAAATGTCCTGCACATCATCCACACTCAGCATTTCTCCTAATTTTACTCTTTCCGGCGAGTAGCGGGTTAATAGCAGATATTCTTTAATAGGCTCCTCGCTTTGCTCTGCCCTACGTGATTTACTGGCTAAAATTCCAAGCATACGATCGGAATCACGTACCGAAGATACCTCGGGATTGGTAACGACAAAAGCGTCATCAGCAAAATACATGGCTAAATGAGCACCTTTTTCAATACCGGCCGGTGAGTCACAGACTATATATTTAAAGTCTTTTTTTAATTCGTCTAAGACCCTGCCTACGCCTTCCTGGCTTAAAGCGTCTTTGTCGCGTGTTTGCGAAGCGGGCAGTATGTAAAGTAAGTTGCAGTTTTTATCACGAATCAGTGCCTGATTAAGCGTTGCTTCCCCATTAATAACATTAACAAAGTCATAAACTACCCGGCGCTCACAGCCCATGATTAAATCCAGATTACGCAAACCCACATCAAAATCAATAACTGCTGTTTTATGACCTTTTTTTGCAAGCCCCATGGCAATAGCGGCGCTGGTTGTTGTTTTACCAACGCCGCCTTTACCGGATGTTACGACTATAATTCTTGCCACACAAATTCCTCTACGTTAATGATGTTGCACTATATCTTTGATAATTAATGCTTGGTCTTGTAAATAGATCTGAACAGGTTTATTGCGTACCGCTTCATCCAAGTCTTCACTGACTTTATAATTACCAGCCACAGAGATCAGCTCAGCTTGTAAATCAAAACAAAAAATACGTGCCCCTGTATTTCCCTGCACACCAGCCAACGCCCGACCTCTTAATGTATTGTAAACATGAATATTACCTTCGGCCATAATTTCGGCACCCGCACTGACCTGAGACAATATGATTAAGTCGCCGGTTGCGTAAATACGTTGCCCGGAACGGATAGGCTGGGTAATCAGTGTCGTTGCTGTAATATCGTCGGCATCTATTTTCGGTTCTGGAACCGGGATAGTCGTTTTTTGTTTTTTAGTTTCGGCCGAAACACCACCGCTGTGAATAGAATAAACCGGAATAAGTAGATCTAATGCTTGTTTATTTTGCTGTATATTGCCGCCACGTATGCCTATCGGCAACAAACCGGCCTTACGAATTATCTCTGTAAGTGCTGTAATATCGACATCGAGCCCTTGCTTGTTTATTTCCTGCAAATCCAGCACTAGGGGTGAATTTCTAAAAAACTCTGGTGCCAAGCTGACCTTTTCCTGAAGTTGCTGCTCGATAACAATAAAATCATCGCTAGATATAACCAGAACAGGCACTGAAAAAGTGCTGCTTTTAAATTCCAGTGCAAACGGGGGTTTAGGCGTTTTTTTAGAGTCTATCGACATCCGTTCTATCTACTTAAATGATTGATGGCTGAATTTTAGCATTGCTGATAAAAAAAATCACTTTCAAGTGCTAATTGTTAATTTAATGGTCTATTAACAAACAGCGTCGATTAACCGAACCTCTAACCAGAGAGATTAGCAGCTCTAACTGAACCTAGTTATCAGACGACCATACCCATTGACTTAGCCCATAAAAAAGGGTCGCATTCTTGCAAATGCGACCCTTTTTTTATTTTTCATAACGGGTAATAGATTACCTGCATGAAATAATTTATTAACGTTTCGAGTATTGTGGACGCTTTCTGGCTTTGTGCAAACCAACTTTTTTACGCTCTACAATACGCGAGTCACGCGTCACAAAACCCGCTTTTCTTAGGGCTGGGCGTAAGGCTTCATCATAAGCCATCAATGCACGCGTTAAACCGTGACGAATAGCGCCTGCCTGACCGGAAGGGCCGCCGCCTTTAACAATGACATTGAGATCGAACTTGCCTTCCATCTCAACGCACCCAAGTGGCTGACATGAAACCATTTGGTCAGTTTTACGACCGAAATAGTCCTCGATAGTTTTCTTGTTAATGGTGATTTTTCCAGTGCCTGATGTTGCGTAAACGCGTGCTATTGCACTTTTACGACGACCTGTTCCGTAATACTGAGCTGCTGCCATGGTCTACTCGCTTATAATTCTAAAACTTTTGGCTGTTGAGCCTGATGATCGTGTTCAGGACCTGCATACACTTTCAATTTCTTGAACATTGCACGACCCAATGGGTTGTTCGGTAACATACCTTTAACGGCGGTGGTAAGAATACGATCAGGGAACGTTTGTCTTAACTTACCTAAGGTAACGGTTTTCAGGTTACCAATATAACCGGTATGATGCTGATATAATTTATTTTTTTCTTTGTTGCCGGTAACGCCGATTTTTTCCGCATTTACGACAATAATGTAATCACCGGTATCAACATGCGGTGTGTATTCTGGTTTGTGTTTGCCACGCAGACGGAGTGCAATCTCAGAAGCAAGGCGACCCAGCGTCTTCCCATCTGCATCAACTACATACCAATCACGCTTAACTTCTGCTGCTTTTGCACTAAATGTTTTCATCGTTACTTAGTCTTTCTCTAAAGGCTCAATAAAAGAGCGAGAATTTTACTAAACATTGTTATTCTTTTCAATGTTTATTTATGATTTAGCTGGTCATTATAAAGTGGAAAGACTTTTACACCTAACTATAATTTAATATTTAACGAATGTAATTTACGATAAAGGTGGGTTCGCTCCATACCAACAGCCGCCGATAACTTTGCAACACTGCCGCCTGAACGCTCAAAATGATATTCCAGATAAGCTTTTTCAAAATGATCCCTAGCCTCTTTTAAGGGCATGTTAAAGAAATCCGGTACCGATGATAACGATGACATAGCGTCACTGCCTACCGACCCAAGCGCAGACTTCACTTCATCCAATTCTATATCTTCGCCAACACCCAAAATCATCAGGCGCTGCACCAGATTTTTTAATTCCCGCACATTACCACGCCAACTGTAATTACGGAGAAAATTCTGCGCGGCCATAGAAAATTTGCGAAAAGCCAGCTTATCCTGATTGACGAAATAATCAACATAAAAGCTTAGTAGTCCAGGCACATCCTCACTATGCTCTCTAAGCGGAGGAATATTTAAAGTAATCTCATTAAGCAAGTAATATAAATCTTGCCTAAACCGCCCATACTTCACCTCTTCATCCATCGCAATCCGGGTTGTCGCCACGACTCTGACATCAACCCGAACAGCCTCACTACCGCCTACGCGTAAAAAAGAGCTTGATTCCAGGGCACTCAGCAATTTCAGCTGAGTTTCCTTGTCCATACCGCCTATTTCACTCAAAAACAGCGTCCCTTTATGTGCCCGCTCTAATAAGCCGGGGTAAATTTTCCCTGCACTTTCTTTACCAAAAAACTCAACTGCCGAATTTTCCGGCGATATACTGCCTACCGCCACATCAATAAACGGGCCGTCCCGATGCACACTGTTGTTATGCAAATACCGCGCATAAAGCTCTTTACCGACACCCGCCTCACCAATAAATAGCACTCGAGTAACATGTTGGGCCAAGCGCTTTAATTGATCTTTTATCCTGGCAACAGTAGCACTTTTACCGACCGGCTCAATATCAACAACCAATTGCCTTCTGAGCCCGGCATTTTCCATTTGCAAATTACCTGCTTCCAATGCCCTTTCAACTATCAACAATAACTTTACCAGCGATAAAGGCTTCTCAAGAAAATCATAAGCCCCCAGCCGCGTGGCTTCAACAGCCGCTTCGACTGAGCCATGCCCCGACATCATGACTACCGGACACAGCATAAGATCTTCGGCAACCCATTCTTTTAATAAAGTAATGCCATCCATATCAGGCATCCATATATCGAGCAGGATGAGGCTGGGTTGTTGGGATTTTTTTAATTCCCGTGCAGCGCTTGCATTTTCGGCCATAGCGACCTGATAACCTTCGTCTTCAAGAATTTCGCAGACTAATCGGCGAATATCCGGCTCATCATCTACGACTAAAATACGCGGTGTGTTTGCATTCATCAATATTCCTTGTTGATCTGAAACCTCCCCACACGGGGAGTGGTACAATTTGACAGCACTGTGAAAGCAATGTCTTCGTTATGGAGAAGTAATCCATCAACCTAAAGCCACCGGCGCTTTCTTCCAGTAAATCAGGTTAAAAGTGGATTAAAACATAATATTTTACAGCTATTCAGAGTTACATGCCGGGAGCTGGATTATAAAACCTGCTCCCACCTTACGACTGGTGTCAATCCATATTGCACCGCCATGTTCTTCAATTATTTTCTTAACAATTGCCAAACCTAACCCCGTACCTTTAGCTTTGGTTGTCACATACGGCTCAAAAATCTTCTCAATTTGTTCATCTTTAATGCCTGGCCCGTCATCATAGAGCGCTATTTCTATAAAATCGGTGTTATTTTTTTGCACCCTGTGCAGGCTGATTTCGATCAACCCTCGAGCATCTATAGCTTCTAACGCATTTTTTATCAGATTATGGAGTACCTGCCTGATACTGACAGGGTCACCATTAATCATCAGTAAACCGGTCTCGTAATCGGCTTTAAACTTTACCCCCGATTTTAGAGCATAAAGTGCTAATACTTCCTGAACCAAACCCGGTAAATCAATCTTTACAGTCTGTTTTTTTGAGGGTTTGGCGTATTCGGAAAAATCATCCACCATTTCCTTCATCGCCTCAACCTGCTGCACAATGGTCTGTGTTGAGCGCTGCAAAATAGCGGCATCAGTGGGCATAAGCTTATCAGCCAACTTATGTTGTAACCGTTCTGCCGACAGCTGAATGGGTGTCAACGGATTTTTGATCTCATGAGCCAATCTTCGCGCCACCTCGCCCCAGGCTGCATTTTTCTGAGCCTGAATCAAATCGGTTACATCATCAAAAACCACCACCGCCCCAACCCGCAAACCTTCCTGAGAAAACAACGGCGTGCCTCTGCACAGCAATTCCTGCCGACCATTAGACCCCAGAAAAGCAATCCGCTGCTGCCAAATATCATCCGCCTGCTCCAATAGACGCTGAATTGATTTTAGTGGCTCTGCCAGCTCAGTATAGCTCTGGACAAGCTCCAATAAAGTCTGCCCTATAAACTGATTAACATGCACATGAAAAATCCGGTACGCAGCCTGATTGGCTGTGCGGATTTTATATAGCGCATCGAAACTGATAACCCCGGCCGTTAAATTTGCCAGAATTGTTTCCAGATAAGCGCGTTGATTTTCCACCTCAAAACCCGCCATTCTGGTTTCATCACGGGCGATGGCAATACGTTGCGTCATATCGTTGAATGACTCTACCAGAAAACCCAAATCATCTTGAGCAAGAACCGGCACAAACTGATCATAATGTCCTGAAGCAACCGCTTGTGTACCTTTAACCAGCTCTTTTACGGGCGCAATAATATGCCGGATACTGATAAAAGCCACCCATATCGCCGCTAATAAACTCATCAACAATACCAGCGACAACGCCAGCGAGAAACTCATTTTTAATGAGTTTCTTAAATAATTCATTTCCTGATAACGCACAAAGGCAAATTCTACTGAATCTGCCAAATCTGCAATCCTTACCGGCACCGGGTATAAAGCTTGCAAATATTGCGGCTCTTGGGCTTTAACCGTCACAATAGCCCGAATCATCAACTCTTCTTCATGTACCGGTGCTAAAGCGACATACTCGCCATTCTGGCGCAACTGTAACCAGATATGCTCATCGGGCAAACTCGGCAAAATATCGCCGGGGTTAATACTACTTGAAGCAATAATTCGACCCTGACGGGAAAAAAGCGTCATTTCCGCAGCCCCTGAAAGTTCACGCAAATTCTCTATCTCCAGAGTCACCAAATTTTCAGATGATTCTTCCAGTTTTTCAGTCAATTGTTGCGTTTGTTTTAGATGCCAGCGCATACGTTGATCTAACGAGGCCTGACTAAGCTCCAGCGCATCTTCCATGGCACGATCTATTTCGACATCAAACCAGCTATCAATGCCCTGATGTAAAAACTGCATCGAAAAATAAAACACAATAACAGCCGGTGCTAAAGCCAATACGACAAACAGCGACACCATCCGCGTTGTCAACCTTGAACCCGCCTCGCGTCTTTTTGTATGCTGAACCAATGTGTAGATATTAGCCCCGACCAATATCAGCAGCACAACAGATCCCAAGGCGTTGACCAACAACAGCCATGAATACATCGCACTTAACTGTGACGACTCCTGTGTGGCTGAACTCATCAACTGCAACGACAGTAGAATCAGACCAAACAGGATTAAAACCGACAGATTAACAGGGAGTTTTATTTTTTCAGGGGCCATAGCGTCCAATCACTGGATAAATACCATTGCGGATCAACATAGGCCATTGGGCGTAGCGGCAAAGGCAGTTTGTCACGCACAAAATTTACTTTCACAGCACATAGATACTGTTTTTCAGGGTCTAACTCCGCCTTTCCCAGCAACCGAAAATGACGGATCGCTGACATCAAGTCCAGCGCCGCCGACAAAGTGGAGAAATTATAAACCTCGCCATTTCCCTCATTTCTGACCCGATACATATTCAATAACGCATGATATTGAATGCGATAACTTATCACTGCATCAACCACTGCCTTATCCCAAAAAAAATTGCGCTGTTGCAGTATTTTAACGCGCACATTCCAATATAAAGGCACACTGTTTTGCAATGCTTCTTTGGCTTTTTCACTGAGTTCATAAACAATGTCTGCTGACAGCATATAGCTATTGCCATGTAAGCTTATCTCGACTTGCTTCACTTCTGCGGCAAATTCGTCAGCGTAACCGGAAAATGGCAAAGCCCACAATAAAACGCTAAATAAGCCAACGGACAAGTAAAAGTTTTTTAACAAAATAGACGTCTTAACTATCAAAAAGAACGCAGGAATTTACCATAAAAACACCAAGAAAAGCATATTAGTTTAGTGCGATTGCGGACAAGACCAGCTACATAGCATCTGTTTTACTTCTCGCCGCCTCAAGCCTGGCAAAATCCGTGTGATTTTGTTGTTGATCACCCTGATATGGATGTTATTATTTAAACCATAGCCATTGCTGATTCAAAGCTATAGCCCCATTACCTTTGAGTAAATCTTTTAACAACACTTTTTTACTAACTTTCCATCGCTGATGGTGGTGAGCCAAAAGCCTGCTTACCTTACAAGCCATTCATTTTAAATACACTAAGGAATTCGTCATGCTAGAACAATATCGCAAACATGTTGAAGAACGCGCCACTGAGGGCGTTGTGCCTAAGCCGCTTGATGCAGAGCAAATGGCGGCTTTGGTTGAGTTGATTAAACACCCACCCGCAGGTGAAGAAGAGTTTATTCTAAACCTGTTGGCTAATCGGGTTCCGGCTGGCGTTGATGAAGCGGCTTACATTAAAGCGGGCTTTCTGTCGGCCATTGCAAAAGGCGAAGTCAGCTCACCTATATTAACGGCTGCGGATGCGACAGAGCTATTGGGCACTATGTTAGGCGGCTATAACATTGCACCCTTAATAGACTTGCTTGACAACCCTGCCCTCGCTCCGATTGCAGTCAAGGGATTGTCCCATACCCTACTGGTATTTGAGGCATTTCATGATATTCAGGAAAAAGCCGACGCAGGCAATCAGTTTGCCAAACAAGTTATGCAAGCATGGGCCGATGCGCAATGGTTTACCAGCAAACCATCCGTACCTGAAAAAATGACGTTTAGCGTATTTAAAGTAACCGGTGAAACCAACACTGACGACTTATCACCTGCGCCTGACGCATGGTCCAGACCGGATATTCCGCTCCATGCCAAAGCCATGTTAAAAATGCCACGAGAAGGCATTACTAACGCTGAGCAGCAAATTGAAGAACTACACACAAAAGGCTTTCCAATCGCTTATGTAGGCGACGTTGTGGGCACCGGGTCGTCCCGCAAATCCGCAACCAACTCCGTGCTATGGTATATAGGCAATGATATTCCGTTTATCCCCAATAAACGCGATGGTGGTGTTTGTATCGGTGGCAAAATCGCCCCAATTTTCTTTAACACGATGGAAGATTCAGGCGCACTGCCGTTTGAATGCGATGTTACCAACATAGCGATGGGAGATGTCATCGACATTTATGTCTATGAGGGCGTTATTAAACGTCATGGTACTGACGAGGTAATCTGCACCTTTGCCTTAAAAACCGATGTTATTCTCGATGAAGTCCGTGCCGGGGGGCGTATTCCGTTAATCATCGGGCGGGGGCTGACTGACCGTGCCCGCAAAGCCTTAGGGTTAGAAGCTTCTACTGTATTCCGCCGTCCAATTGATGAGAAAGACAGTGGTAAAGGTTTTACCCTGGCGCAAAAAATAGTGGGCAAAGCGTGTGGCGTAGCTGGCGTTCGTCCAAATACTTACTGTGAGCCCCACATGACTACTGTCGGGTCGCAAGACACCACAGGCCCTATGACCCGCGACGAATTAAAAGATTTGGCTTGTTTAGGTTTTTCAGCGGATCTGGTGTTGCAATCCTTCTGCCATACTGCGGCTTACCCCAAACCGATTGATGTTACCATGCAGCATACCCTGCCGGATTTTATAATGAATCGCGGCGGCGTGTCATTACGCCCCGGCGATGGCATTATTCATTCCTGGTTAAACCGCATGTTACTGCCTGATACCGTCGGCACCGGCGGCGATTCACATACCCGCTTCCCTATTGGCATTTCCTTTCCGGCCGGATCAGGTTTAGTGGCATTTGCTGCGGCAACGGGAGTGATGCCTCTGGATATGCCGGAATCAGTGCTGGTTCGTTTTAAAGGCCAAATGCAACCGGGTATTACCCTGCGCGACATGGTGAACGCTATTCCCTATGCCGCCATCCAACGCGGCTTGCTAACGATTGATAAGAAAGGCAAGAAGAACGTATTTTCAGGCCGCATTCTGGAAATCGAAGGTTTGCCGGACTTGAAAGTAGAGCAGGCGTTTGAATTATCCGATGCTTCAGCGGAACGCTCGGCGGGAGGGTGTACGATCCGTTTGAATGAAGCGCCGATACGTGAATATCTGAATTCCAATATCACGCTACTGAAATGGATGATTACCGAGGGTTACGGCGATGTACGCACCATCGAGCGCCGCATCAAAAGCATGGAACAATGGCTGGCTAATCCGGTATTGCTGCAACCTGATGCAGATGCCGAATACTTTGAAATCATTGAAATTGACATGAGCGAAATCAAAGAACCACTGTTAGCCTGCCCCAATGATCCCGATGACATAAAAACCCTCTCCGCTGTCGCCGGAACAAAGATCGACGAAGTGTTCTTAGGCTCCTGCATGACCAATATCGGCCATTTTCGTGCCGCCGGTAAACTGCTTGAGAAGCAAAAAGGTGAACTGCCAACGCGTTTGTGGGTAGCACCTCCCACCAAAATGGATCAAACCCAATTAACCGAAGAAGGTTATTACAGCACCTTTGGCAAAGCCGGTGCCAGAATGGAAATGCCAGGTTGCTCATTGTGCATGGGTAATCAGGCACGAGTAGCGGAAAATTCCACCGTAGTGTCTACATCCACCCGGAATTTCCCTAACCGCTTGGGGAACGGTGCCAATGTCTATCTATCCTCCGCAGAACTTGCGGCCGTGTGTTCAATTATGGGTAAAATTCCAACTTTTGATGAATATATGCACTACGCCGAACAGATTAGCGAAACCGCCGAAGATACTTATCGTTATCTGAATTTTAACCAAATGGCTAAGTATCAGAAAAAAGCCGATACCGTTGTAACGGCTTGAATAATTGGGGCGGAGTTAAATAAAAAAGTGCTCAATAATTTTACTCTTAGCCTGATTATCCCTACCCCCAATTATCATAAGCAAAACAGCGTCACTAGGCTTAAGTTGGGTAATGCCATTTAAATTGAGACGGGGATCACACATGTTAACCAGAATCAAAATCGAAAAATTATTTGATATTTTCGATTACGACATCGAGTTTAAAAAAGAAGGAATAACTATTTTAACGGGGCCGAATGGTTACGGTAAAACTACGGTATTGAAAATACTGGATGCTTTGGCATCACAAAACGGGTTCTTCTTCATTCGGCTATTGTTCAAAAAAATTGTTTTGGAATTTTCTGAACGTAATGTTATTACTCTGGAAAAAGAAGATGATAACGATGTCGTAATAAAATCTTTAGGTAAGTCTAAACCTATACGTTTGAATAGAAAGTCTTTCAATAACTGAAGTTTCCCAGTTTTTTGGGAGCATGAATATTAGAGAGTGCTAATTTTCGAAAAATATTAGCTAACTCTAATATACATTCACAAATCGCCCGAT
>JAYTJI010000192.1:0-11470 GCA_043731245.1 Methylococcaceae bacterium
TAGCGAGAAAAATTATTGTTTTCGATTTCCATGACGTATCGGCCATGCATGTCATCGGCACCGGCATACTGGTCATTGCTCTGGGTGGCTGTTACTGGCTGCTGGAGCGGGAATTCAAAGTACATTCAGATAACTAACCGGCTTTACGGAAAATTCACTCTAAAACCGTAGCTTGTCCACAAAAACAACCAATATGAGAAATGAATCAATAAAAACGGCTTTTAAACCGGCCTGGTGGTTAAATAATGCCCATTTACAAACGTTATATCCCGCTTTAATGCGAAAAACGCAAGCACCGCCTGGGTTACAGCGCGAACGGTTAATAACGCCCGATAATGATTTTATTGATATAGATTGGTGTGGTGAGAGCAATCGGCCGCTGGTTATTTTGTTACACGGTTTAACAGGCAGCTCCCAGTCCGGCTATATCAAAGGCTTACAACTTGCTTTGTTAGCTGAGGGGTTTCGCTGTGTGACGTTAAATTTTCGCGGCTGTAGCGGTGAATATAACCATTCCGCAAGGTGTTATCATTCAGGGGAAACTGAAGACATTCATTTTCTTTATCAAACGCTACGCCTACGGGAACCTGATACACCTTTAGCGGCTGTTGGTTTTTCGTTGGGTGGTAATGTGCTTTTAAAATGGTTAGGTGAACAAGGCACTCAGTTATCGCTATTTGCCGCCGTGGCCGTTTCTGTTCCATTAGTATTAAGCGCCTGTGCGACAAAACTGGATAATGGCTTTTCTAAAATCTATCGTGAAAATTTACTGCGCGAATTAAAACAGTATGTGCAGGAAAAACAACGGCATTTGGAGAAGATCGGCAAAGATAAGGAAGCCAGCAAAATTGAACAGCTAGGTGATTTGTCCCACATTAAATCATTTTGGCAATATGATGACTTGGTGGTTGCCAGATTACATGGGTTTAACAATGTACAAGACTATTATCAACGTTCCAGTTCCCGGCAATTTCTTAAATTTATAGCGGTAACTACGTTATTGATTCAAGCGCTTGATGATCCTTTTATGACGGAAGCAGCGCTTCCTGAATTAGCTGAGCTATCATCGAGCGTTCATCTGGAAATTACTCAAGCAGGTGGACATGTCGGATTTATTGCTGGTGAAAACCCGTTTAAACCAGACTATTGGCTGGATCGACGTATTCCGGAATTTTTACAGCAACAGCTATCTGCTGTCGGTGTTAATTCCAATTGAGAGATGCTTTGAGGCCTTGTTTGCAGAGCTGCATGGACGCAACCCCAAAAAATAAAATCTAACCTGGCGGCCACGTCATTTGACGGCCACCCAGCAAATGCAAATGCAGGTGATAAACTTCCTGTCCGCCTTTTTTATTACAGTTAAACACGGTTCTATAGCCATCTTCAGACAAGCCTTCCTGTTTGGCCAGTTTTATTGCAGTTTGCAGCAGTTGACCGGCCAGCAGTGTATCATCCAGATCATTCAAGGTGGCAATATGAACTTTGGGGATAATAAGAATATGTACAGGGGTTTGAGGATTAATATCTCTAAATGCCAGAACGGTATCATCTTCAAAAACCACATCCGGTTTAATTTCACCGGTAACCATTTTGCAAAACAAACATGAAGTCATTTCTTTATCCTTATGCTATTTAACGGGTAACTTTTAAAGGTCTTTTCGGCCATTAAAAGCATGTGATAGTGTGCCGCTATCAATAAACTCAAGCTCACCTCCCATCGGTACGCCATGCGCTATTCTGCTGGCCTGCACCTGATGTTTTCTGGCTATCTCGCCAATAAAATAAGCGGTTGCTTCGCCTTCTACGGTTGAATTGGTGGCCAGAATCAGCTCTTGAACAGTCCCCGTTGCCAGACGCTGTTCAAGTAAATCCAGGCCGAGCTCGTCAGGACCGATGCCATCCAGAGGCGATAAGCGCCCATGCAATACAAAATAGCATCCTTTAAACACCGTTGCCCGATCGATAATCCAGACATCCGCAGGACTTTCTACTATGCACAAAAGGGCGTTGTCTCTTGAATTGTCGGCACAAATTTCACAAACAGTGTGTTCGGTGAGTGTGCGGCACTGCTGGCAATGACCGATGTTATCGATTGCACGCAACAGTGTTTCTGCCAGCGCTTTTGCGCCATTGCGATCGCGTTGGAGCAGATAAAATGCCATGCGCTGCGCTGATTTAGGGCCAACGCCCGGCAAACAGCATAGATTTTGTATTAACTGCCCTAATAAACCTTTTTTTTGCATATTAAAAAGGTAGCTGGAATCCGGGAGGCAAAGGAATTCCAGCGGTTATATCAGACATTTTTTCTTTTTTCATTTTGGCTACTTTATTAACAGCGTCATTAATGGCCGCCGCAACCAAATCTTCGAGCATGTCTTTATCTTCACCCAGTAAGGAATCATCAATGGTTACTTTTCTGGCTTCGCGTTTGCCGGTCATTACGATAGTCACTAAACCGCCACCTGATTCACCCAGCACTTGCATCAGCGAGAGTTCTTCCTGGGCTTTCTTCAGGTCTTCCTGCATTTTTTGGGCTTGCTGCATAATATTGCCTAATGCATTTTTCATTTTATTTTCCTCTTTAGTGTTATACAGGTTCTATGGTACCGGGCATGATCCGCGCATCAAAATGGTCTTTTAAAGCCTGAATATTGTGATCTGAATTAATAGCCTCAACAGCGGCTTGCTGTTTATCTTCGCGGTCTTTAGTCAATTGGGCGGCGGGTGTATCCTGCGTGATTTTATTAGCCTTTATGACCAGCTTAAGCAGTGTGCCCCGATAATCCTGCAACGCCTTTTGTAGGTTTTCTTCTGTCCGGCTGCTGTGTAGTTGTTTATGCCCTGGATCCAATATTAATGTGCAGACTTTATCGTCAATATTTTCCAGCACACAATTATGAGCGAGTTCTCTGGTCAAGCCGTTAATCTTCATCGCTGCGACCATGTCTGCCCAATTATTATTGGTTTTTTGAACAACGTTCTCCTGAACATTTTTTTCAGCAACGATAGCGGGTTGCTCCATTACTATCGGATTGTAGACAGGCTGTGCCTGGGTTTTGTTAATGGTCTGGCGAACCTGAGCTGGTTTAACTGACACTATTGCTGTATCAACCGGCCTAAATGTCAGCATACGTAACATGACCATTTCAAAGCCGCTTTGCGGATCGGGTGCTAAATCAAGGTCTTTTTGCCCCATCAAGCCAATCTGGTAAAAAAGCTGAACATCTTCCGGGGTAAGCCCGGATGACAACGCCGCAATCATGTCAGCATCAAAATCATGGTCAACTGCCGCAGGTATTTGTTGAACCAACGCGACACGATGCAGAACCTGGAGTATCTGCTGCAATACATCGCTAAAATCAGGGGCCAAATTGGCGATTTCATTGATTTTATCGAGAATTGCCGCCGCATCTCCCTGCGCTAAAGCGCTTAATATGTCATCAACCGGCTGCTGTGCAACGGTACCCAGCATGACCCTGACGTCTTCTGTCGGCACTTTGCCGTTGCCATAGACAATGGCTTGATCCAGCAAACTTAAACCATCACGCATACTGCCATCAGCCGCACGGGACAGTAATTTTAATGCGGCGGCTTCAAATTCAATATTCTCTTGTTGGAGTATAAACTCCATCTGGGTAAAAATTTGAGCAGGTAGCAAACGCTTAAGATTAAATTGCAGGCAGCGGGACAATACGGTAACAGGGATTTTGTGCGGATCTGTTGTGGCTAATAGGAATTTTACATGCGGCGGAGGTTCTTCCAGCGTTTTTAATAACGCATTGAAGCTATGCCCGGACAGCATGTGAACTTCATCGATCAGATAGACTTTATAGCGGCCGTGATTGGGTGCGTATTGGGCGTTGTCGAGTAAATCGCGGGTATCTTCTACTTTAGTGCGTGATGCCGCATCCACTTCAATTAAATCTAAAAACCGCCCTTCATCAAGCTCCCGGCAAACGCTACACACGCCGCAAGGATTAAAATCCTGAAGATTCTCGCAATTGATAGCTTTGGCTAAAATTCTAGCGATTGTGGTTTTGCCTACACCCCGTGTTCCGGTAAATAGATAGGCGTGGTGAAGTCGATTATGTTGCAAAGCGTTGATTAACGATTTGACGACATGCTCTTGTCCGACGACTTCTGTGAAATTATGAGGACGCCATTTTCTGGCGAGAACCTGGTAATTCATTGCAGGCTCGAAAGGTAGTGACTGAGATTTGGGCGGTAATCGTACCAGCCACATCCCGGCACACGAATCTGCTGCTACCGTTGCTCCCTTCCGGGCCTGGCGGGGTTTACAGCGTATCGTTGCGAGAGGACCGACACGACTACCATTATGCTTCAGCCGTACTGGCTAAAAGAACGACATTATCGTTGAAAAAAATTTATAATACAAGCCAAGATGGGATAATCACTTAAAGAAATTTAATTGACTGCCAATCTTACTGTGCGAATATCCATTTTTGATACTTTACACGCTGGCTTTCGCTTTCAAATCACAGCTACGTATAGCCTTCGTTTCAATCCGGTCTTTCACCCCAATAAACCAGCATTTCAAAGCCCAAATACCACCATTGACAATAATCCCATAGCAATGCTTTTATTTTTCAGGATAATTGCCCCCAGCCTTATCATTTGAAATGTAAAAAAACAGAGAAATTGAATCATGAATAAGCTACTAAAAAATGCTATCTGGATATTTATCGCCATTCTCGGAGCCTCCGCTGTCGGCGGCATTGCCTTTAATCGCGGTGAAAGCATCAACGCACTGTGGTTTATAACCGCCGCACTTTGTGTTTATGCCATTGCCTATCGCTTTTACGCGGCATGGATTGCCGCCACCGTGTTGACAACCGATGAAACTCGCGCAACACCGGCAGAGCGGCTGGATAACGGTCGTGATTTTGTACCCACTAATAAATGGATCGTGTTTGGTCATCATTTCGCAGCAATAGCCGGCCCAGGCCCATTGGTAGGGCCTACTCTAGCCGCGCAGTTTGGTTATTTACCGGGGACGCTGTGGATATTGTTTGGCGCAGTGTTGGGCGGTTGTGTGCAGGATATGGTGACATTGTTTATATCTACCCGACGAGAAGCCAAAAGCCTGGGACAAATGGCCCGTGATGAGTTGGGGCCATTGGGTGGAACAGCTGCATCAATCGGCACGTTTGTAATTATGATTATCTTGATTGCCGTGCTGGGGTTGGTGGTGGTTAATGCGATGAAGCACAGTCCATGGGCGACTTTTACAGTGTCGGCAACTATTCCAATAGCCATGATTGTAGGCATTTACATGCGTTATATCCGCCCCGGACAGGTGCTGGAAGGCTCGTTAATAGGCGTGATTTTACTATTGCTGTCGGTAGCGGGTGGCCGCATCATTGATGAGCATGAGACCTTGCGCTTAGTGTTCGATCATGAAGGTTTAACACTGGCGTGGTGGGTGATGGCTTATGGTTTTGCTGCGGCCATTTTGCCAGTCTGGTTATTGTTAGCGCCTCGTGATTACTTATCTACTTATATGAAGTTGGGTACTATCACGCTGTTGGCGGTGGCTATTATCATGTTGCAACCGGACGTAAAAATGCCTGCGATAACGCCGTTTATCGACGGTACGGGGCCTATTTTCGGCGGTAAATTATTTCCATTTGTCTTTATTACCATTGCTTGTGGAGCAATTTCCGGCTTTCACGCGCTGATTGCATCGGGAACCACACCCAAATTACTGAGCAATGAGCGCGATATTCGCATGATCGGCTATGGCGGGATGTTGCTGGAATCCTTTGTTGCTATCATGGCGATGATAGCGGCTACGGTGCTTGATCCCGGCGTATTTTTTGCCATCAACAGCCCAGCCGGAGTCGTAGGTGCCGATGCTGTCGATGCCGTAGCCAAAATCTCTTCCTGGGGTTACCCGGTTACCGTCGAGCAAATGCAGAACCTGGCCCGGCAAATGGGTGAAGCGACACTGTTTGCGCGTACCGGTGGCGCACCTTCACTAGCGGTAGGTATGGCAAGTATTTTCGGCAGCGCTTTTGGTGAGGGCATGTTGGCTTTGTGGTATCACTTTGCCATTATGTTTGAGGCCATTTTTATTCTCACTACGCTGGATGCAGGAACGCGTGTCGGTCGCTTTATGTTACAGGATATGCTCGGTAATATCTGGCCGAAAATGGGGGAAACTTCGTGGATACCTTCCGTTATTATAACTAGCGCTATGGTAGTATCAGGTTGGGGTTATTTTCTTTACATTGGCGTGATAGACCCGAACGGTGGCGTCAATATTCTGTGGCCGTTATTCGGTATTGCCAATCAAATGCTGGCGGCTATCGCACTGTGCGTGGCGACGGGAATTTTGATCAAATCCGGCAAACTAAAATACGCCTGGGCGACCGGCTTACCGCTAGTGTGGTTAGTAACCGTTACCAGCACTGCGGCATGGCAGAAAATTACCAGCGACGATATTCGCATCGGTTTCTTTGCCGCCGCTAACGATTTAACGGACAAGCTGGCGGCTGGCGTGTTACCACCGGCGAAAGCCGCGACTGCGCCGCAATTGATATTCAATTTGCATCTGGACGCGTGGCTGACGCTGTTTTTTGTCAGTTTATTGTGGTTGATTGTATTTGATATGCTACGCGTTTGTGTCCGTTATCTGTCAGGGAAACCGGTATTGCCGATAACGGAATCCGCACACATGCCTAGCCGCCTGGTTGAAGATTGGGTTAGAGATTAATGGCGGGCAAGATCAAAGCATTCTGGCGTGTTGTACGCCGTCTTTCGGGCGATGATGCTTACGAGCAATACCTCAAGCATCATGCCCGGCATCATCAAACCGATGCCGGACATGAATATCATCCTCCACTGAGCAAAGCTGATTTTTTCAAGCAGTGGCAAGATGAAAAATGGAACGGGATTAAGCGTTGCTGTTAGACTAATTTGATAAATTTAGCGCTCAAGTCCTCCGCGTTCGCCATAATAAGCTAGAATTAAAGATATTCAAGGTGATGTCGTTGGGAAATCGCCTAAAGCAATATCACAATCTCAATAAAGAGAAAATCATGCTAAAAAATACCATGCTGTTGTCCGTAGCGGCTTTAATCACTTTAAGCCTTAGCGCATGGAGCGATACAATTTACAAATGTAAAAGCCAACAAGGCAATTTGCTTTATCAAAAGTCGCCTTGTAACGGGAATGTGCAAACCATTTCTTCCTGGACAGCTGCCGTTCAAGCCCACCCGCCAGCACCTAAACCCGAGAAAAAAAATACGGGCGAGATTATTATTCAGCAAAATCCTAACGGTCATTATTTTTTGGATGGGGCGATTAACGACAACACGCTTACCTTCGTCATTGACACCGGTGCAACTTTTGTCACATTGCCGAGTACAGTTGCAGATGAAGCGCAGCTTTATTGCAAGGAAAAATTTGACATGCAGACTGCCAATGGCCTAATTAGCGCGTGTAGCACCACTATTGAAAAACTAAACTTTGGACCTTTTGTTATTAAAGACATTAAAGCTGTCATTGCGCCAAATTTAAGCCAGCCTTTGCTTGGAATGAACGTTTTGCAGCAATTTAAGATGGCGCAAGACAAAGGTGAAATGCGCCTGTCAACGCGACAATAGCATTCAAAATAGTTTTGAATTACCCAACAACTTAATGCTTATCGACTACTTAATTGTCGGCCAAGGACTGGCTGGAAGCTTGCTGGCTTGGGAACTGATACAACGGGGTTGCAAAGTTGTCATTATTGATAATGGCAAGGAAAATGCCTCACAAATTGCTGCCGGTTTAATCAATCCTGTCACAGGGATGCGTTTTGTAAAATCTATCGATGTGGACACGTTATTGCCTGCGGCAAAACAGTGTTACTCCCAATTAGCCAATTTTTTTCAACAACCTTTTTATATCGAAAAACCGATGCTGCGGCTTTTTCGCAGCGCTACAGAATTAACACACTGCCTTAGACGGCTTGATAATGCGGACTATCAAGACTACTTGAGCGCAATAACACCGCCAGACCAACCTATAAAAAATATTGCCTCGCCCTTCGGTTATCTACAGCAAAAACAAACCGGTTATTTATTAACCAGACTGTTATTAAGTTGTTTAAAAGATTTCTTTGTTGCAAAAGAGTGCTATCGATTGGCGGCAGTTAATTACCAGGACATTCGACTACTGCCTTCTTTGCGTTGGCAAGACGTGATCCCTAAGCAAATTATTTTCTGTGAAGGCCATCATGCCACACAAAACCCTTGGTTTTCCTGGCTGCCTTTTCAACCGGTAAAAGGGGAGATTTTAACATTGGCACATCAAAGCCAATTACCCGATAAAATCTTGAATTTTGGAGACTGGTTAATCCCTTTAAACAACCATCACATCCGTATCGGCGCAACGTTCGATAGGGAAAACCTGAATACCCTGCCCACCGAACTCGGCAAAAACGAATTGTTAAACGCACTCAAACCCATTTCAGCCAGTTTGACGCAAGCAACCTTGATCAATCATCAAGCCAATATTCGACCCTGTACTTTGGACAAACAACCGTTTATCGGCCATCATCCACAACATCCACAACTCGCCATTTTTAACGGTTTTGGCGCTAAAGGCAGTTTGCAGATACCCTGGTATAGTCAGCGTTTCGTTGATGCCTTATTAAATAACACCCCCCTGCCCTCTTCTATTCAGCGCCATTATGCAACGCATTTCACTGGTTAACATAGCACATGATCTCATCAAAGATGCCCTTCATCAGGGTGATATTGCCATTGATGCGACAGTAGGCAATGGCCACGATACGGTATTTCTTGTTGATCGAGTATATCCATCAGGCAAAGTTTTTGGTTTTGATAATCAGCAGGCAGCTATCGATTCAACGTGGTTAAAAGTGGAATCCCATTGCATGGCTGGTGAAAGAGCGTTTAGCAACGCGGCCTTACGACCGGAATGCCTGATGTTAATACAAGCAAGTCATGCCGATATGGGCGCAAATATACCTTTGCAATATCATGGTAAAATCAGCGCAATAATGTTTAACCTGGGTTATCTTCCCGGCGGTGATAAAAGCATTATCACCCACGCAAATTCAACAGTTGCAGCCTTAATTATTGCCAGCCAGCTATTAGCAAGCAATGGCATTATTACTGTTATGGCCTATCCCGGTCATCAGGGCGGTGATCTGGAAACAGAACACGTCAAAAACTGGTGCGAACAACTGAATCATGATCAATTTAACATCAACATTGTTTACAGTGCAGCCAATAAAGAAACTGCACCCAGACTTTTTGTCGTTCGCAAAACACACTAAAACAAACCAGCAGCTAAACAATCTGCTATTATTCTGCGCCTGTTTTATTCATTTCCACCCATTAAGGACACCCATGTCAGAATTCAATAACGTATCTATCGTCAAAAAAGCCAACGTGTATTTCGGCGGTAATGTCAGCAGCCGCACCATTAAGTTTGCCGATGGTTCTTCAAAAACACTGGGCTTTATGTTGCCTGGTGAATACACATTCAACACGGCGGATAAAGAATTGATGGAAATCATCGACGGCGACCTTGATGTTTTATTACCAGGCACTGAGCAATGGCAAAGCATAAAAGCTGGCGAATCTTTCGATGTACCTGCCAATGCAGCCTTCACGGTAAAAATTAAAACCCCTACCGATTATTGCTGTTCATTCATCAAATAGCGGCATGGAAAAAGTCGCTATCTTTGTTGATGTCCAGAACATTTATTACACAACCAAACAAAGCTATCAACGACATTTTAATTACCGTGCATTCTGGACTCAAGCGACTGCCAACAGGGAAGTGGTGGCTGCATTTGCTTATGCCATCGACAAAGGTGACAGCAAACAGTTGGGCTTTCAGAAAATCCTTAGAACGATAGGTTTTGAGGTTAAGCTTAAGCCTTATATCCAGCGCAGTGACGGTTCAGCGAAAGGCGATTGGGATGTAGGCATTACCCTGGATGTTATCGAATATGCAGCCCGGTCTGATGTGATCATTTTGCTCTCTGGGGATGGTGACTTTGACCTGCTACTGAATAAAGTCCGTAACTCTTACCCTGTAACAACCGAAGTATATGGCGTACCGTCACTGACTGCACCATCTCTGATTAACGCGGCTAACCGCTTTATAGCCATTGATGAAAAGCTGCTACTTTAACAGCAGTTAATAGCACGGTGGAGCAACGCTGTTTTAGGCAACCTATAGAGAGTACAAAAAAACCGCTTACGTGTTCCGCCCTTCACCTCCAACATCCTGTCGCTGATTCGACGTTCTTCCCTCATCCATGTCACCATGAATTCATCGGCACCGGACTTTACGATTACTAAGGCTTCATCTGTAGACCCCCGATTTATAACGTCAGCCTACTGCTGCGCTTAGGGCTTAAGGTGTCGAAGTTACTTAGGCCCAAACCGACGGCCTTTCACTGGATAAGGTAATCACCTTTGTTTCGATCCACCCACCTTTAAATACAACAACCCGTTACGTAGAGGAAATTGAGCTTCGGTGGTTGCGGGCACATTACCCCCTGGTTGCCGCCTTACGAAGGTTCACTTTCGTTTAGGTGACCAATTTGACCACAGCCTCCTTCAGATTCCTCATTAGCTCTCAATAACCGTGTTTCCCTGTTAAGTACCATGCCAGTCGCACCACGCTCCGTTGCCAATATTTTCAGCAAAGGTGCGCTTTATAAACGGCTTCTTAAAATCTGATAACCATAACCTTAACACTGTTATGAATGATGAATGATGAAGGTTTAAGGCAAAAAAACGACCAGAATTTTCTTGATGCTATAAACATTAGAACCCGTTTTCAAGAAAATTTAATTCACCTCAACTAGCCGGATCTTGAATGTTAAAGCCGAACCATTTTTTCCTGTCATAATGGTTTTGGTTCATAAATCAGGATCACGAGTATCAGCCACAGAGGTCTTATGTACGATACCGTACAGACCGCGCCTAATATTGTCGCTAAAATCAGATTGAGTTTGTAACGCATTGCGCTTAACTCAGGGAAAGATTTTCTTTCCGCTGACATTTCTCTAACGAAAGTGCCTCTGCGTCATTTGGCTCACTTTGAATAAACACAATACAAAGGAATAAACCATGAAAACGACAATTAAGTATAAGCAACAAATTTTAGCCAACAGACCTCTTGTGATTGCCTGTTTATCCGCAGTCCTTGGGCTGGCAGGTTGTCAACAAGAAGGGACAGCAGAAAAGGCAGGACAAAAAATTGATCGTGCCACTGAAAATGCTCAACAAAAAATTGAGCAAGCAACTGAAAAAGCAGAAACCAAAATTGAAGCTGCAAAGGAGTCATTGGATCAGAAGGCCAATAAAGCCGGCGAAACCATCAATGAATCGACTGATGCCTCTAAAGGAGCGTTAGAAAAAGCTGGGGAAAAACTTGATCAAGCGACAGAAAAAGCAGAAACCAAAATTGAAGGCGC
>JAYTJI010000193.1:0-8918 GCA_043731245.1 Methylococcaceae bacterium
TTTTTGGTATCATCATTTTGCTAACATCGCTATATACCAGTTGTCGGTTGTGCAGGATTAATTTCAGCCAACACTCTGAAAGTGCAGTAATCTGGTTTAACAAACCTGTGCTTTGCATATAGGCATGTTTACTAATTCCAGGTTTTAAAAATAGCCTTCCCGTTTCTTCTTTTCCATAGAACCGGCCTGATCCTGATCCAGGAGCCGCCCCTGTCTTTCACTTTGTCGAGTGACCAACATTTCAGCGATAATGTCTTGGACACAATTAGCATCGCTTTCGATAGCACCGGTTTGGGGATAACAGCCCAAGGTACGGAAGCGAATTTGCCGCTCTTTCAAGCTATTGCGTTCATTTTTGTTTAAGTATGGCAGCATCCGCTCGTCATCCAAGGCCAGGATTTGTCCGCTACTTTCGTCAATCCAGCTAAGCCGTTGCGCTGAAAAATAAAGCGGCACAAGATCAATATTTTCCAGCATGATATATTGCCAAACGTCCAGTTCAGTCCAATTTGAGAGTGGAAAAACCCTGACCGATTCGCCACGGTCAATTTCGGCATTATAAATTTGCCACAACTCCGGTCGTTGTTGTTTTGGGTTCCACTGATGGTTGGAACCCCTAACCGAGAATACCCTTTCTTTGGCCCTCGATTTTTCTTCATCTCGGCGTGCCCCGCCCAAGGCGGCATCAAAGCCGTATTTGTTCACTGCTTGTTTCAATGCCTCCGTTTTCATCAAGTCGTTATACTTGATCGAACCCGACTCGATAGGATGTATGCCCGCTGCCAGCGCTTCCTCGTTGATGTGGACTTTTAAGTTAAGCCCTAAACTGGCAACCAGGTTGTCGCGAAAACGTGCCATCTCGGCAAATTCCCACGTCGTATCGATATGCAATAGCGTAAAAGGGACATTGCCGGGCCAAAAAGATTTTCTGGCCAAGTGCAGCATGACAGTCGAGTCTTTGCCTATCGAATAAAACATACAAGGCTTTTCAAAACAGGCCGCCACTTCCCGTATGATAAAGATACTTTCCGCTTCCAACTGTTTTAAGTGCGTCAATTTCACCAGAGTTCGCTCCTTTTAACCGGTATTCCGCATACCTGCGGCAATCGCGTTGATTGTCCTGAGCAACGGCTGCATCCAAGGGTTTACCTCTGAGGAATCTACCTCGATGGAACGGAGCCGACGCAAGAGCACAACTTGTATGAAATTAAGCGGGCCCAGGAAGTTATTTCGACGCTTAAGCGAGTTGGCTAATATCGGGTTATCTTCCAGTATTTCATGGCTTGAAGTAATGTCTAAAATCCAGTCAACGCAACGCTGATATTCGCATTCAATCAGGTTATGGATTCGCTTACCTGTGTTTTTGTTATCACATAAGCCCGCATATTCCCTGGCAATGCCCATGTCTGTTTTACTCAATGCCATCTGCACATTGCTGAGTAGGTTGCGAAAAAAAGGCCAATCCTGGTACATGGCTTGCAACATTTGCAGCCGTTCTGGTTTGCCAGCACACCAAGTCGCAAGACTGGCACCGATACCATACCAGGCAGGGAAAGTCTGACGGGATTGCGCCCAGGAAAATACCCAGGCAATGGCCCGTACCGAATTTTTGGAACGGTCTTGCTTTTTTCGGTGCGAGGGTCGAGAGCCTATATTGAGCAAGCCAATTTCGCTAACGGGGGTGGCTTCATAGAAATAGTCCAGGAAACCTTCTGTACGTTCAGTCAAGTCACGGAAACCATTTTCACCGATTCGAGCCAGCTCACTCATAACATTGAGGTATTCGGGCTTATCTTTAGCGATGGGATTGACCAGGCTTACGCTTGCTTTAATCAAGCCCGTCACACCCATTGTGAGCTCATAAATAGCGGTTTCCATGTTGTTGTAACGGTAAAAAAGCATTTCTCCTTGCTCGGTGAATTTTATTTGCCCTCTAACCGTATCAGGTGGTTGTGCCAAAATAGCCTCATGGGTTGGGCCACCTCCACGTCCTACCGTGCCGCCGCGACCATGGAACAACCGGCATTTGATGCCTTTTTGTTCGGTGATGGCCATAATGTGCTGTTGGGCGTTATAAAGGTTCCAGGCAGATGCCAGAATCCCACCATCTTTGCAAGAGTCGGAATAGCCCAACATGATTTCTTGCCGATCACCTGAAGCAGTAAGTAAATTCATGTACACAGGATTTTCCAGCAGCACAGTCAAAACAGGTTCGACACGTTCAAGATCATTGATGGTTTCAAACAATGGGCTAATGCCAAGATGGCAAAACCAATGTTCATTAATTTTTCCGGCCAATCCACATTGTGCTGCCAAAAACATAACTTCCATGACATGACTGGCCGCATGGGTCATGGAAATGACATAGCGTCCAAAACTAGCTGCGCCGAGTTCTGACCTCATCAACCTAATCACCTGAAATAAATCCAAGGTTTCCTGGGTCGCAGGCGATAAATTAGCGCGCTCAAATATCAGGCCTCCAGGCACTGAAATCGCATTACTTAATGCCGTAAGCCGTCCTTCCTCATCAAGCGCCTTATAATCCAATGAAAGTGATGCCTGAAAAATCTCCGCAACCGCTTCACTATGGCGTGTGGATTCTTGCCGTACATCTAATTGCAACAGGTGAAAACCGAAGGTTTCGGCCAGCCGAATTAAATCTTGAAGTTCTAAGCCGGCGATCTCTTGATCACCGTGGCTGCATAAAGAATCTTGAATGAGTTTCAGATCGGTGATGAACGCATGGCTGCTATACAGCCAACTAACCTGAGCAGAAGTGTTTGTTAGCCGATGTTCAACTTGGGAGAGGGCTAGTTCAATCCTGTATTTCATTAACATTAATTTGTGGCGGTAAGGCTCTTGCTGATAGGCCTTTTCAAATCCATATATTGATGTCCCAAAATTAAGGCGATCCGTTTCCAAACTTTCTAAAAACGCTTCTGTGGGTCGACACAACCCATAGGAATGCGAAAGCTGCCCACACAAACCATCCAACCTTGAGATATATTCTTGAAAAATTGTCCTAACTTGAAGGCGCAGTGCCAATAATGTAGTTTCTGTTGTTACGTTCGGATTACCATCACGGTCGCCACCAATCCAAGATCCATAGGTAATAAAATTGGGTAGGTAAATTTGGTGGGCATCGTCGCCGTAAACATCTTTTAATGCCCGTTCAAAATTTCGGTAAACTTGGGTTGTCGCTTGAAATAAAGAAAGCGGGAAGTACGACAAACCGGCTTCGATTTCGTCTTCAACCCCCATCCTTCTGGCACGAACTTCATCCGTTTTCCATAGCATCTGTATCTGGCTATGCAAACGTAACAAAGCTTCCTGACGTAGATTGCCTTTGAAATGCTTACCCTCCAGTTTTTCATGGGTTATAAAGATATTGCGCAGCGCGCCTTTGACGGATTGCCGTTTGGCTTCGGTTGGATGTGCCGTCATTACAGGCAAATAAAGCAATTCATCCAATAGCGTTTGTAATTGGGACGGGGTTATGCCAGATTCTTTGAGCGTCAGTAACGTATCGTGGAACGATCCTTGCCAATAATGGCCACCTGGTTCAGCCTTACGTCTTCGCAATAACAAACCGTAAGATTCCTCGGCAATGTTAACCAGACTGAAATAGAGGTTAAATGCTCGCACCACCGCACTAATTTTTTCTGGCTGCAAAGGATCTATTAGCTTAAAGATATGCTGCATCAATTCGTTTTTATCTTGATGATTCAGTTTGGTAAAGTCTTGTTGTAGTTGGCGCACTGTAACTGCTACATCTTGGTCTGCCTGTTGCTCCAAAACTTCAGATAAGATTGAATCAAGATGTCGGATTCTTCTATTAAGTTCTTTGTCGTCATAAGCGGTGTTCATAGTTATCCCTGAATGATCAAAAACAGTGGTCTGGATGTTGGAATCATAACAACTTGATCTACTTGTTCTAAGCGACTCACAGGTTTCAAGCCTGAGTTGCACGCTATAGTGCGGAAGCATTGATTTTCGTTTATTGGATTCAGCATGCTTGGTTCAGATATATTAAGTTTAGTTAATGGAGTAAAGTTTAATAAATTTCAATTTAATAGTAAAATAGGTTATTTCTATTTTTTATATAGGAAATAACGATATAATTTACCGATATGAATCGCCTTAACTATCAACACTTGTTTTATTTCTGGAACGTGGTCAAAGAAGGCAGTATTTCGCGAGCCTGTGAAAAACTGCATCTTGCTCAACCTACCATTAGCGGGCAACTTGCCGTGTTTGAGCAAGTAGTTGGCGAGAAACTCTATTTTAAAGACGGACGCAAGCTGGTACTTAGTGATACGGGGCGCACTATTTTTCGCTACGCGGAGGAAATATTTAGCCTAGGCCAAGAACTAAACCAAACCTTACAAGGATTAACGAATGGTCATGGATTAAGGTTAAATGTCGGTGTGGCCGATGCGTTACCCAAATTAATTGCTTATAGGCTACTAGAACCCGCCTTGCACATTCCCGATTCTGTGCAAATAATTTGTCATGAAGACAAAGCTGAAAGGCTTATATCTGAAATCCCTTTACATAGTATTGATTTGGTCTTGTCGGATATCCCGGCAACACCTTCTATTGGTGCCCGCGTTTTTAATCATCTACTGGGTGAATGTGAACTTGCTGTGTTTGGTGTATCAGCCTTTTATGGACGGTATGCGAGTAACTTTCCGACCTCACTCAATGGTGCCCCGCTGTTAATGCCAACACAGAATACAGCCTTACGCCGCTCATTGGACCAATGGTTACATACAGAAGGACTATGCCCTGAAGTTAAGGCAGAAATCGAGGATAGTGCTTTGCTTAAGACTTTCGCTTCCGCAGGGGTGGGGATGTTTGTTGCACCTATTGCAATACAAACCGAAATTCAAAGACAGTATGGCTGCCAATTAATTGGAGCAATCCCATCTGTCTACGAACGCTTTTACGCCATCACTACGCAACGTAAACTGAAACATCCTGCGGTCACAGCAATATTGGAAAATACGGCTAGTGGGTTATTTCTATGATTTCGACTAGCGGGGGCATTTGAACATAAAATTTCAGTTACGATTTATGGTGGCTTATCGCTTAAGCTCCTCTATTGCCATCAGAGCTAAAATGATCCGTGGAGAAAATGAAGAGACCATCGCTTGCGAGTTGCAAGCTGTAATTAATAGTAAGGTCTGAAAATCGGATGAGAATAAAACGACTCACTGCCAATCTTTTCATATTAATACGCCTTGGGTTGCGAGAATGGTACTGGCAAATGATTTTATAATTGATGATCGAATGAGTGGCAATCTGAAGTCCAACCTTGGTTTTGAGTGGAGCCTAGTCACCGATCAGGTTATGGGCGGGGCATCCAGTGGTAAGCTCGTCCAGGATACCTATAGAGGAAAAGATTGCCTACGTATGCAAGCCGTTGTATCGACCGAAAATAATGGCGGCTTTGTGCAAATAGCTCTGTCATTGTCTGATGAAAGCAACTTCGATGCCTCATCGTTTGCTGGCATTGTCATGGAAGTAGCGGGCAATACGAAGGCTACAATATACATCTCCGCACTTCAAGTCTTTGGTTTCCATGGCAATCCTATCGTGCCAGCTTCAAAGCCACCAGTGATTGGCAAATTGTCTGCATTCCTTTTTCTGATCTGGATGCCTACAAACCATCAGATAACTTCCGTCAGGATAAACTGAAACGTATCGGGTTGGTTGGAATCGGACGAGATTTTCAGGCTAATCTATGTCTCGCCCATCTAAGTTTCTATAGTGAGGATAATTAGTTTTTGTAAAGCTTATTCGTAAGCCTCCTGGTCATGGCTTCCTGTTTTCAATGAAGCGTAATGGCAATAGAGGGGGCGCAAGCATTAAGCCACATTCATTTTTTGAAAATCTCCTTTGGAGGTTTTCTCATGTTAAGGTCGATAGTCTCCAGTGGGTCGTTTCCAGTCAATGTCCGATTCCCATAGTTCCCAGGCCGGAGTGGGAGAACAGTGAAAAATAAATAATTTTTTTAGAGATTTACTATGCAAGCAACGGTTATTATTGATGATCAGCAGCAGTTAAAAAGTTTGATGCTGTACATTCTTTCTAATAATCAATCCAACGCTATCCAGACCTCAGTAGTAAGCATAATGTTGCGTGGGCAGGTTGATTATTGCGGATAACTGGCAAGCATTACGTGAATTGGAGATTAGTAAATGAGTGATAGCTTGGTTTTAGTCGATAGTTACGCCGGAATTGATTTTTTAGGTTACCAAGCAGGTGGGCCAGGAAATCAGGTTGCTTTACTGGCTCAAAGGATACACATTCAGTTTCCCGCGCACTTAGCCCAAAAAGGTACGCGGTGCGTACCCTACTTTACTGCTTTCTTAAAAGTGTTATTACTGTTTTTGCTAGCAATTAATCCCAGCTACGCTGACGATGTGTTGGCTAAAATAACTTCTCGTTTAGCAAAAACAGAGATTACCCAGGGTGTGTTTCAGCAAGAAAAACGCTTAAAAATTTTACGCAAACCGTTACTGTCTACAGGCACATTTACCTACCACCAAAGCAAAGGCGTTATCTGGAAGACCTTGACACCGGTTGTTTCCTTGCTGTTGGTGAATGATACGCGTTTGTTGACTACGCAAGGCGAGCAAGCAGTGCCGGCGGCTTTTGGTAAGGTGTTTAAAGCTATGCTGGGCGGTGATTTAAACCAGTTGACCGATGGTTTTTCAATAACCGGGACTGACCGGAATCCGGCCTGGCAATTAGAATTAAAACCTAAAGATGAGCTATTGAAAAAAATAATCGGCGCTATTATGTTGTCGGGCGACAATGAGCTGCGCGTACTGGAGATTCAGGAAACCGGCGGCAATATTACACACATTAAGTTTGATAAAATCACTCACCCTACCCAGATACTTCCTGAACAAGAAGCTGATTTTGAACATTTATCACCCTAAAGTAACCGCTAGTCTTTGGCTGCTGGGGATAGTGATTATCTGTATTCTTGGCAGCCAAGCGCTCACTAGAGATTGGCTGGAAACCAGTTTTTTAGCGTTATTACCGGTCACAGAACAAAAGCCTGAAATCGCCAAAGCTACGCAGCAGCATAATGAGTTGATGGCGCGTAAAGTGATCTGGCTAACTGGCGCTAACACCTCGCAAGCCGCAGTCATTCAAGCGCAACAGCTTAAACAGCAGTTACAGAAAAGCAGGCTGTTTAGCCGGATTGTGTTGGAGTTTTCTGCTCAAAACTACCGGGAGAGTTATCAGCACTTATTCCCTTTTCGTTATCAGTTGCTGGAGCCGCAAACAAAGCATACTTTGACGGTGAATCCTAACGGTTTAATCGCACAAAATCTGGAAACTCTCTATAGCCCCATTGGGCAAATGCAATCGACTGATTTTGAACGTGATCCGTTGCTATTGTTTAGCCGCTATTTTAATGCGCAAAATCCGATCAAACTGAATGTGGAGCAAGGTGTTGTTATACTGCATGACGAACAGAGGTTTTGGGCGTTGCTGCTCACGGATTTGCATGAAAGCGCAAACCAGCTGGATAAGTTGGAAACTTTGCTGGATTTGGTGACCCGTACACAAAGTCAAACGCGAGCAGCGGGAGGTGATTTGATGGTTTCGGGGTTGCCGTTATTTACCGCCACGGGTTCACAATCGGCGAAACAGGAAATTTCCACGGTAGGCATCGGCTCCAGCGTGGGCATTGTGTTATTAATGCTGCTAACATTTCGTAGCCCCAGGCCGTTACTGTTGTCGTTTTTGGCAATCGGCAGCGGCATGTTTTCGGCTTTAGTGTTAAGCGTGCTGTTTTTCGGCAAAATACATATTATTACCCTGGTCTTCGGCGCAAGTTTAATTGGTGTTGCTGATGATTATGCCGTGCATTTTTTCTGTGACAGCTTTGGTTCGGAGGACTGGAATCCGCGCCGGGGCTTACGGTATATTTTACCAGGCCTTTTTATCGGGCTATTAACCAATCTGTTAAGTTATGCCGGTTTGGGTTTTTCAGCGTTTCCCGGCTTGCAGGAAGTGGCTTTATTTTCTGCCATCGGTTTGTTAGTCGCCTGGTTGACAGTGGTTATGTTATTCCCTGTGTTGCTAACAGGCTTTAAGCCCGAACATGAGCCAAAAATACTTAAATTAACAACATATTGGCAACAGCATTGGCCTGCTTGGTTATTAAAAAACAAGCGTTGGTTAAGTGTTGTGGTTATAGTTTTTATTATTGGTGGTATCTGGCAATTGACGCCGCGTGATGATGTGCGGTTGTTGCAATCGGCTCCTGCCGAATTAATAAAGACGGCCGATAAAATCAAACAATTATTTCCAGTGAGTCACGACAATCAGTTTTTTCTGGTGTCAGGGACCGATCAAAATGACTGGCATCGCAATGAACAGCAATTACTAAAGCGGCTGGAGGCATTAAAACAGCAACATGTGCTGAAATATTACCAGGGCATCAGCGACTACTGGCCAACCGAGGCTAGTCAGCGAGAAAATTACCAGCTACTAAAAAATACGTTTTATGATTCAGGTTTACTGAAGCATTACATGACTGATCTGGGGTTTAGTGCGGCGGCTGTTAAAGCGGAGCTCAAGCAATTTTTAGCCGCAGAAAATAAAACAATTTCGTTGGCGCCTTGGCTGAAAACCGCCGATGAAACCAGGCAGCAGTTGTGGCTGGGTTGTGATTCAGGTCAGTGTTTAAGCATCGTTTCATTAACGGGCATCAGCGATTTATCGGTACTATCAGAAAAGCTCCATCTGTTGCCAGGCGTTAGTCTGGTTGATCCAGTGAGTGATTTGTCGGCACTGTTTGCGCGTTATCGGGTTAGAGCCAGTTACTTATTGGTCGGGGCTTATGGGCTGGTTTTTATCGGTTTGGGTTTAAAATTTGGCTGGCGCAATGG
>JAYTJI010000194.1:0-3651 GCA_043731245.1 Methylococcaceae bacterium
AGGCTATTCGCTAAAACCACGGTGGTTGAAAGTGAATCCGGCGCCGATAACTCAAAACCCCTGTTTGAGCTTAACGGCGCGGTACTTGAACCTGGGACACTAATCATCGGTAACGGTATCGCCCGTCTTCGCAATATTGGCAAAGGTGATTTCATGCCGTTTCGTGCCTTTGACGGCAATGTTATGAACTTCAGGATTGCAGGCACCTTATCCTCACAATCTGAATTGGTTTCCTCCGATTTGATGCTGATTACGGGAGAAGATTTTAGAAAACTGTTCGGTATCGATAACAGCCATGTGACCGATATTACCGTCGTCGTCAACAATCCCAGCGAAGTGGAAATGGTAGCATCGAAAATAAAGAAACGCCTGCCCGATGCCCGGCCAATTATCCGGGACGAGATTCTGAGAACGTACGATTCCATCTTTAACTGGCGCGGAGGCATGATGATCGTCATTTTCTCTGCGGCTGTGCTCGCCTTCGTTATTTTTGCCTGGGACAAGGCCTCGGGTCTGAGTGCCGGTGAAAGAAGGGAGATCGGCATACTCAAGGCCGTAGGCTGGGAAACCTCTGACGTGATTCAAATGAAATTCTGGGAAGGCGCGATGATCTCGCTGACGGCTTTTTTGACCGGCGTGATTCTGGCTTATGTGCATGTGTTTTTTACCGGTTCCATTGTCTTCGAACCGGCGCTGAAGGGCTGGTCGAATCTCTATCCCAATTTTGAGTTGACGCCTTTTATTAATCTCGAACAACTGACTACGCTGTTTTTTCTGACCGTGGTTCCCTATACCGTGGCGACCATTGTGCCCATCTGGCGAGCTGCGACCATCGACCCTGATTCGGCGATGCGCTTTACTGGAGACTAAGTCATGATTGAGCTGTTTAATGTAAAAAAAGTGTTTAACGCCGGCAATCCCAGTGAATTTTTGGCTCTGAACAGTATCAATCTGCATATTGGGGAGAACAAGGTTACTGTACTGAAAGGCCCCAGCGGTTCTGGAAAAACCACGCTGTTAAGCATCATCGGTTGCATGAGCCGACCTTCGGCAGGGCGCGTGAAGTTGCAAGGACGTGAGATTACCAGTCTGCCGGAACGATTTTTGACCGATATACGCCGCAATACTTTCGGTTTTATTTTTCAACAACCCAATCTCATCAAGGGCATTTCCGTATTGGATAACGTCATGTTGCCGGCCTATCCACTGGGCGAAAAGCGTTCGCATCTGAAAATCAAGGCGATGAAAGGTCTGGCAGAACTTAATATAGGCAACAAGGCGGCGTCGAAAGTGGAGTGGTTGTCTGGTGGAGAAGCGCAAAGGGCCTCTATCGTGCGAGCTTTGATCAACGACCCGCATATAATCATTGCCGATGAACCGACCGCCCATCTCGATACCAAATTGTCCTATCGATTCATGGAAATTATCGAGAAATTCAAAGCGGAAGGCAAAACCGTGATCATCACCAGCCATGATCCCCTGGTCTATGAATCCTCCATGGTGGACACGGTGGTCAACCTGCGCGATGGCCAAATCGAGAGCGAACCGACGTGATCCTGCACCCCACCGTCATCGCCAATCTAATGGCTTCTTACATCTCCAGCGGTATGGTTTTATATGCCGTGTTTTATGGCGTGCAAATTTTAAGACATTGGGATATACAGAGCGGTCACGAATTGCAACTGGTGCTTGAACGTAAAACCTATCTGATTTCGACGTTGCTTGGGTATGTTTTCGGCCTGCAACTGCTGTCCCTGTTTTTGTTCATATTTACCGCCGATAGCCTGACCCCGCTTTTTGTCGGTGCCATGTGCGCGGCAGGGACATTAAACGTCGATCCTTATGGCTATCCCACGCTGGTGCTGAAAATTTTCAACTTTATTGTGGCCGGCCTGTGGCTGGTTTTGAATGTTGCCGACAACCAGGGTTACGATTACCCGTTGATCAAAAAGAAGTACCTGCTGCTGGCGTTCGTCGCGCCCGTTATCATCCTGGAGACGATACTGGAAAGCGCTTACTTTCTGAGTATGAAGGCCGATGTTATTACCTCCTGCTGCGGCAGTTTGTTCAGTAGTGAGCGGGTATCCGGCATAGGCTCTGAAATTGCATCAATGCCCGCACTGCCGATGCTATGGGTTTTTTATGGCACTATGTTTTGTACGCTGACCAGCGGGATTTTTTTCTGCCTCAAGGGTTTAGGTGGCTATCTCTATGCTGCCTTAAGCTTGCTGATGTTTATCATCGCACTGGTCTCCATCGTGTCCTTCATATCGCTTTACATTTATGAATTGCCGACCCATCACTGTCCCTTCTGCATCATCATGGAAGAGTATCACTATCTTGGTTACTTGCTTTATGTGCTGCTGTTCGGTGCAGTGGTGTCAGGTATTGGCGTTGGCGTACTGATTCCTTTTCGTCAGGTGGAAAGCCTGCAATCCATGCTGAGCGGATTCATCCGAAAACTGGCACTGGCATCCGTTATTTTATACGCAACGTTTACCGCATTGGTTACTTATGAAATTGTCTCTTCAAGCTTGGTTATTGCCTATGAAGTCGTTTATTAAACCGGATACTGTGTCTATGCTAACCAAAAATTACTCTAAGGGATCTTTGATAATGTCCTTCGACAAGCTCAGGACGAACGGTAAGGTGTTGATTCCGTTTGTGGTGAGCCGTGAGCCAGTCGAACGGTCGAACCATGAATGGAATCAACTTGTTCAGAAATTACCTAAAATAATGCTCAGACTGACCCTGTTCATTCTGCTTTTCGGCATGAACATCAGCTATGCCGACGAACCCACAGTGGTAGTGCTACATATGTAATGCTGCCGGTTTTCTGGTTTGATTATAGTCGCAGATAAAATAGTGGATGGCACCAATATGATTAGTCAGTTTTTTTGAGAAGGCCAGAGAATCTCTGACCAGGCGGGAAACTCTCTGCCGCATTGTACAATTGAAACGTTCGATATGGTTGGTCAGGCCAGTTTGCTTAGTCACCCGCCGGTGTTGTTCCTGCGGGATAATATCCACGTAAGAATCATAGAGGTCAGTATGGAAAGTGGCGTGTTTCCGATAGGCATCCGGTATTTTGTCCCAAAGCTTTCGTGCGCTTTCCTTACTACGGTCACCGACATGGAAGGCTATGACTTGGCGCGTCTTGGCATCCAACGCGATCCAAATCCATTGCTTGTTACTTTTCTTGGAGACGAAACTCCACATCTCGTCAGCCTCGACCGTCAGGAGGTGGACAGCCGCAGAACCCAACAGCTCAAGGGAGTCTATGCCTAAATCGGCAGGCAAAGCGCCATACAATCTGGCGACGAACCCCAGCAACCACGTCAGGCTGACCTTGAAAATGCGGCAAATCCCCCGCAGCGAGTTGCGTTCTAACAGGGCTTTTTTGATCAATTCCATGATTTCCACCCCAATAGTCTTGAAGTCATAGTCCGCCACAAATTGTCGTCCGCAATCCTTACAAAGGTAATTTTGTTTGCCATTATGTATGTGGCCGTTCTTCTTGTGGCGGCCGGAGCCGCAGGTTGGACAAACTTCTCTTTTCATGACAGTACCTTTCCTGGATGGTTAAAGGGGTATTATCCACGAAAACCATGATGCCGCTTTCCCTGCGAGCATTACATATGCAGCACTACC
>JAYTJI010000195.1:0-3406 GCA_043731245.1 Methylococcaceae bacterium
GTTATAGTTAGGCTCTAGGTATCCACATCCACATCCATGTGACTGGATACTGGCATCCATGCCAGTATGACGGCGCTGGCTGAAGTTCCTTGCTAATCAGGAAAATATGTGCGGGATTGCTATCGGTAGCACTGCTTTTCTCTTTAGATGTATCACCACGCAACCAGTTAAGTCTGTCCGATCCATTGGTATCGACGAGACCATTTAAGGTGTTTAAATAGGCTTGCTGTGAAAATGGCACAGGAGCGGGACTGTCTGTACTTTTGGTCAGATTGTTCCAGGTAAAAAGAACGCCCCTTGAGCCTGTCGGTGCGGAAGGATTATAAGTGTAAATGTTGCGACTTGTAGGGATCGAACTTTGCCACGCGAAGGTTAGTGCGCCAGTAGCAAGGACAGCAGGAGAAGAGCCGGTGGCAGGCGTGCCGGCGTTAATGTTAAAAGCCGCTAATGTACCGCTCCAGTTGGCGACATTAAAACTGGCTTGATACACCTGGGTTCCGTTATTTAACTGCGTAGAGTTTGCGGCCACCGGAGTAGCCGACGCCAACTGGTTATCCAAATCGATAGCGGTTAATGCGTCTTGAAAAGCTGTTGTTAGCCCAGTCGAATTTGCGGCTGAAAGAAACAGACCGCCTGCCCTTGTGGCGGTATCGCTTAAGAGCGGGTCGTTGGTCACCGTGGTATCGGCAAAGCCTATTGTGTAGGTGATCAGATTATTTTTGGCGCCCCCCGTCTTGGCCAAATCTGGCCGCAGATCCATCTCGAACAACCCTTTGGCTACGTCGTCCAGATAGTCGCTGCCATCGCTTTCATAGGTGCGCCCGAGTTTGGTGCCGTTCCCTTGAGTTGTAGTGGTCAGCGGGGATGAAGGAAGAGAAACGGTGTTAGGTGTGGCGTTACACTGACTAGGACTTGCAGCGCAATCCCCGGTGTAATCGCGGAGTGATGCGCTGATGTTGCGATCGCCCTGGGGACGGCCATCGGTCATCAAAACCGCAAAGCTTTTCTGGCAGGAATACTGGATAGGATTGGCTATGGTTTGGGAGCTGTCGTTGCGAAGGTTGTGACTGTTGAAAATAGTGTCCACACTGGCGGTAGTTTGGTTGCTTTGGCCCGGATGTAACGTAAGGTTGCCCGTAGCGCCTGTAGCAAAGTAACGTCCGATGTCGGAAAGAGTTTCAGCCAAAGGCGTATTGCCGGAAGCGGTTAACGCGTCGATCTTGGTTTTGATACTGGTTTTCTTGGCGGCATCGACATCGCCGATGATTTCCCGCAGGGATCCGCCATTGCCGCTGTTGTACGTTGAAAGCCCCAAACGGATATTGTTTAGAGAATCTACCAAGCTTCTTGCGGAGGCTTTTGCGATTTCGATGCGTGACTGGGTGCCTGGCTTTTTTTGCTGACCAGTAGTCCACGTCGGCGTAGTATTACTAGCGTTGAAATACCAGTTGAGATAGTTGCCGCTATAGTCTGTGTCTAGGTAACTGCTAGGTTGACCGCTATTGTCTGCGTTTAGCCGCCCAGAATAGGTTGAGCCAGTTGCAAAACATCTTCCTGTCCCGCTATTGCCGAAGGTATAAGTGATGCCAGAATAGCGAATTCTTGGCCCGTTGCTCACAATCCACAAGTCTACCGAGGTTCCGGCCGGAACTAGGTTAGTGCCGGAACAGCTCGTAGTGTAAGTTGTGGACGGATTATAGGGCGTATCTGGCACGATATTGCTCATGGAGCCGGAGCTATCCAACATGAACATGATGTTGGGCTTCGCCGAGGTCGTGATGAGCAGTGGAACTTGGGAAATGTCGGTTGCCGATGCCGACATACTTGCCAAAGCAATGGCTGTACCTGATAACAATGCTTGCAAGAGCCACATATTGGGTGTTTTAACTAAGGTAATCATTTGATTTCACCAGTACTTTGTTAATGGGTTTCTGTTGGGTTTCGAAGTGCTTAGGATGTGCTGAACGCCTTGAAGCGTATAGCTTCACCAACTTTTTTATATAACAATCTTTGTCATTTGTGTGTCCCGCCTTTGTCCAACTGTTTTGCGCTGGATAAAGTTGCTAATAATACACCGCCTGATCATTCGTATTGTTGCTAGTGGAATGGGAATGGAAAGCGGTAGACAAATCGGCGGTTGCAGGGTCATGGATATAGCCATCTTTCCACTCAGTCGTGAAGAGGCATCGTTTAAACTGACTCTATCCTGGTTAATTGGCGGAGTGTGAATAATCATAGAGTTATAATAAACAGTGTTGACTGCTGCTGATTTTCCACGCTTGATAAATTGCAGAATAGAGCCACCATAACAACTAACACTATTAGGCAAATACGACCATACCATAGAGCCATCGTTCAGAATCAATATAATGCTAGGATCGAGATCAGTCGAAATAAAAAGTGAAAATAGGGCTACAGTGCCAGTCGAAGCGGCGGTTATTGATGCGATACTCCAAACAAAACTGATACCTAGTAGCAACCCTTTGGAAGTAATGTTTTTTTTGTGATTAAGTACATTCATTTTAAATGTCCAAAAGAGTTGATATGGTCTAGCGCGTGTAGATAGATTGTAAAATAACCACGGCGTTAGTGGAGCCGCCGGTGGCTCTTACAGTAATTTCATAAGGTTGAGAAAGATCACTGGGGAGGGGGCAGGAGGCTTTAAAACAAGCCGTCGATAGTTTTTTAATAATATATTTTGGGCTGGCGACACCATTACCTAAGGTGCTAACGGTAGACGTAGCAACGGGATTAGATGTCCAGAAGTTATCAGCCAAAGTCGCGGAGGCTGTGGTCGGGATGGTTGAAGCTGTCGAATAATAGCCGCTAGTACCCGCGTCCGTAAATGCTAATACGGAAGGCGGATCTAAGCTGGTTTCCGCAACATTAAGGGCAGATTCGGCGGCCTGAAAAGCTAAATTTTTGTCACGCAGGTTACCGGCCATTTTTTCTTGCAACGAGGTGTTCTGCATGCCGCTGGTGGCTAACACTGTCAGTAGTAGCAACATAATTAAGCTGATTATCAGCACGGCACCGGATTGATGGGCGGCGTTCGACTGCATAGCTTCCAGATTACAAGTGGAGGTAGAGCTGCGCATGGGGCTGTTTATGGTTTTTTTGTAGTGCTTGCCTGCGGTTATTTGTCTATTGTTCATAACGGCCTCTGTGTTATTACATCCGGTTACGAATGGCAATGGTGGCATTAAAAACCCGTCTGATTTTACGGTCTGTTGGCGTGGTAGCTGTCGTGCTGTTGTAGGTGTAATCCACAGCTTGTGAGCTTAAGTTATCATCGGAGGCAGCCAACAGGCTGATGCGGACGCTAATGACATTGGGCCAAGCCGAAGTCGTCACTTGATTAGCGGAAACGTAGTAGTTAGCGCCATCATGTGGGGTGTTGGTATCA
>JAYTJI010000196.1:0-5806 GCA_043731245.1 Methylococcaceae bacterium
CATTTTTTTCTCCTAAAGGAATAAAATTAAACAGTTGGATTTTTTGTGGGGCCTCTGTAAAGGTTATTGTGTACCGTTTTAAAGATAGGGACAGCAATAGGCAAAATGGTTGAAATCCGCCAAACGCCACAATACTTAAGCGTTATTTACGTAAATAAATTTGCGGGGGGAGAAAGCAGAAAGACGGACGCGAGCGAGGCAATCCATCTGAACGCCCTCCGCGTACAAATTTAATGATCACATCAGGCCGGTCTCCGGACTTACAAGCTGGGCTGCTCTCCAAGATCTACGCCTTCCCATGAATACCACAGTGGCTTATGTAAATCTTATACTTGTTTACCGTTGCGGGGGCAGCGTTGGCTTGGTTGGCTGTTACAGCGAACGCACCCACTTCCCGTTTCAATTCTAAGGACAGTGTCCACGAATACCTGATGCGAATTTTACGAAGGCTAGTATATTCACTGAATAAAAAACTAGCAAGGTTGGTTGTTCGACATAGGATAACCAACTTGATGTGCTACGGATGTTTTTTGCTGGCATTAGAGCCAGGTGCCATGACGACCAAGCCCATTACTGCAATCAAACGCTGCACTCACTTGCGGTTTACAATATTTTGCTATTAATCCTTAACTGGAGGCGGCGCAAGCACGACTCTTGAACCATTGGATTCCGCTGCACTGACAACACCTGCCGCCTCCATATCTTCAATCATCGTAGCGGCGCGGTTATAACCCACTTTAAAACGCCGTTGCACACTGGATATTGAGGCTTTGCGAGATTCGGTAACAAACTGCACGGCTTCATCATATAAAGCATCGGTCTCTGAATTGCTGCTACCATCCCCATTCATAGTGTAGCCGTCATTAGAATCAGTGGCTTCGCGAGTAATGTCTTCCAGATAATTAGGCGGCGCAGTTTGTTTTAAAAATTCAACAACGCGATGTACTTCATGATCATCGACAAACGCGCCATGGGCGCGAATAGGGATACTGGTACCTGACGGTAAAAACAGCATGTCTCCATTGCCTAACAGGGTTTCCGCGCCGCCTTGATCGAGAATGGTGCGCGAATCGATACGTGATGAAACTTGAAAAGAAATACGCGTTGGCACGTTGGCTTTAATCAGTCCGGTTAATACATCAACCGATGGACGTTGTGTTGCTAAAATCAAATGAATACCTGCTGCCCGTGCTTTTTGCGCCAGACGGGCAATCAATTCTTCAACCTTTTTGCCGACTATCATCATCATATCGGCTAATTCGTCGATGACGATAACAATACTGGGTAATTTATTCAGGACAGGGAAATCTTCACCTTCTTCCAGCGGATTTATCATTTGAAACATAGGATCCCTGATAGTTTCGCCTCTGGCAGTGGCGTCTTCAATTAACTGATTAAACCCGGCCAGGTTTCTGACCCCCATCTTAGACATTAATTTGTAACGTCTTTCCATTTCGGCAACCGCCCAGCGCAAAGCGTTGCTGGCTTCCTTCATATCGGTAACAACAGGCGTCAATAAATGCGGTATGCCTTCATAAACCGATAACTCCAGCATTTTAGGATCTATCATAATCAAGCGTACTTGCTCAGGTGTGGCTTTATAGAGCAAGCTGAGAATCATCGTATTAATAGCGACCGATTTCCCTGAACCAGTAGTACCAGCCACCAGGGCATGGGGCATTTTTCCCAAATCAGCCACCATAGGTGCGCCAGAAATATCCTTGCCCATCGCCAGTGTCAGCAGGGATTTCGCCTTTTCAAAGTTAGGGGACACTAATAACTCACGTAGTGTGACCATTTCCCGCTCCCGATTGGGAATTTCAAGACCGACTACCGATTTGCCCGGGATAATCTCAACAATACGTACGCTGGTTACCGACAAGGCTCTCGCTAAGTCTTTGGACAGACTGCTAATACGACTGACTTTAACACCGGCCGCAGGTTGTAATTCAAAACGGGTAATAACAGGGCCAGGGTGAAATCCGACAACAGCAACAGCCACGTTAAAATCAGCAAGAATGTCTTCAACGAGTCGTGACATATCTTCCAAATCGGTTTGCGAATAACCGATAACCCGGGTATCTCTCTCATCCAGCAATGCCAAAGAAGGCAATACGCCTTCACTGGCATTATATTTTGGAGGGGGTAGTTTTTGCGGTTGCTTGCTGTTTTTTTCAATCTGCACCACATTTTTTTCGACACTGGCTAACGCTTTAACACTGGATACAGCTTTAGCACTGGGTTTTTTTCGGGGCCCAGGCTGTTCCGTAATACTATCAAACGACTGAACAGAATCGCCCGAACGTTCCAGCCATAAATTGGCAATCGTGTGATAAACGATACGGCATACAAACACCGTATATTTACCAATAAGGTCAATCAAATTTACCCAGGACATCTCGGTAGCAAGGGTAATCCCTGATAATAATAGAACGATTAAAAATAAGGTAGCCCCTGAATTACCAAATAAGATTAATACGGCATCGCCTGTTTCCTGACCCAAAATACCGCCAGTACTGCCCGGAAGCTCTATCCACACCCTCAAAACATACAAGTAAAGTAATGCGGCGCCAGAAACAATAGTTGCTAAAGAGCCTAACCACTGTAATGCAATCGTCATTTTCTGCTGACCAGTCCTGGCTTTTCCGTACAGCAAATAGCCGTGCCAGATAATAAGTACCGGAAACAGATACGCGATTAAGCCAAAAAAGCTCAGCGTAAAGTCAGCAAGCCATGCCCCCAAAACGCCGCAGGCATTAGTGACTGTCTGCACTGCACCACTGTGAGTCCAGCCGGCATCCTCGTTACTAAAAGTAACCAAAGAAATTAACAGAAACAATGCAATCCCAAAGAAGCCCAAGACTGCAATTTCCCGTAAACCACGAAACGTTTTTTCTTCCATTACAGCTGACATAAATATTGATTCGACATATATTAATACTAATAAAACAGGATTATAGCTCAATGATCGCATATTCTACATTAATATCAATCACAAAAAAATCCGTCTTGTTTTTAAGTACTTTGCACACATTAACATTTACGAAACACGGTTTCACCTGCATAATTCCTCATATTTATCTTACTTTAAATCCCGCAGAGGTTTTTTTTAATGAATGATTCCAAACACTGTCGCCTTTTAATCCTTGGCTCTGGCCCTGCCGGTTATACTGCGGCCATATATGCTGCCCGCGCCAACCTGAATCCAGTAATCATTACCGGCATGCAGCAAGGCGGGCAATTAACCACCACCACGGAAGTCGATAATTGGCCGGGTGATGTTGAAGGTTTACAAGGCCCTGATCTCATGGAAAGAATGCGCTTGCACGCAGAGCGATTTGAAACCGAGATTATATTTGACCATATCCATACCGCTGATTTATCTGCCCGCCCTTTTACCTTAACCGGTGATTCAGGCACTTACACCTGCGATGCGCTGATTATTGCTACCGGTGCCTCAGCTCGCTATTTAGGTCTGGAGTCTGAAGAAGCGTTCAAAGGCAAAGGGGTTTCGGCTTGTGCGACCTGTGACGGCTTTTTTTACCGAAACAAACCTGTAGCAGTGATAGGCGGAGGCAATACAGCGGTCGAAGAAGCCCTCTATTTAGCGAATATCGCTTCAAAAGTGACTGTAGTTCATCGCCGTGACAAATTCCGCTCAGAAAAGATCCTGTCTAATAAACTGCTTGAAAAATCACAAAACGGCAATGTCGTTATTGAGTGGAATGCCAATTTGGATGAGGTTCTGGGTGATGATATGGGTGTTACCGGTGTAAGAATCAAAAGCACCCTCGATGACTCAACCAAGGAACTGGATGTACATGGCGTATTTATTGCCATTGGTCACACACCCAACACGGGGATTTTTGAAGGTCAGCTGGATATGGATCACGGCTACATTAAAGTAAAAAGCGGCATTGCTGGAAACCACACTGCAACCAGTGTGGAAGGTGTTTTTGCAGCGGGTGATGTGATGGACTCGATTTACAAACAAGCAATAACCTCTGCGGGTTCCGGCTGCATGGCGGCGCTGGATGCAGAAAAGTTTCTTGATGAATTGGTATAAGCACAAGAATCAAGCCGCTTCATCTCAGCCCTTGAGCCTTTTAAAAGCATGCAGCTGACGGTTCTTGACCCGCATAAACCTGAGCAGGATTTCCCTTCGTTAAACAAAGCGTTACATGAACCGGACGGGTTGCTTGCCATAGGCGGTTGCCTGTCCCAAAAACGCTTATTAACCGCCTATCGAAGTGGAATCTTCCCCTGGTATAATCCCGGCGAACCGATCCTGTGGTGGTCACCTGACCCCAGATTAGTTTTATTCCCGGATAAATTGATTGTGTCTCGAAGTTTGCGTAAAACTCTAAATAACAAGCACTTTTCAGTAACATTTGATCAGGTATTTAGCGAGGTAATTACTGCCTGTGCAAAACCCCGAAAAGAAAGTGCAGGTACTTGGATAACAGACGACATAGCGCAGGCCTATAATGAACTCCATCAAAAGGGTTTTGCCCATTCTGCGGAGGCATGGTTGGACGGTGAATTAGTCGGTGGCTTGTATGGTGTTGCCCTGGGGTGCGTTTTTTTTGGCGAATCCATGTTTCATAGCCAAACGGATGCCTCAAAAGTAGTCTTCGTTACCTTGATTGAGCAACTTAAAGCCTGGGGCTATCAACTCATTGACTGTCAAGTCCATACCAAACACTTAGCAAGCTTTGGCGCTGTAAACTGTGACCGCAGTTATTTTGTTAAATTACTCAACCAATATTGTGATACACCAGCACACCCTTTAGCCTGGAAATATCCATGATTTCCATCCCGTTATTTCTTACCGGGCAACATCCCTGCGGCTATCTTGAGGGCGAACATGCCCAATCGGCATTTGTTCATCCATCCTTTCCGGTAACAACATCCATTTATGCCCATCTAATAGAGCAAGGATTTCGTCGTAGTGGCGATGAAGTTTATGCACCGCATTGCCCTCATTGCTCTGCCTGCATTCCGGCAAGACTGCCGGTTGAAAAATTCAACCCCAGCAGGAGTCAAAGACGTTGCATAAACAAAAACCTTAATACACAAGCCATCGTCAAACCTGCTGTTTTTGATCAAGTTCACTACGACATGTACTTACGCTATCAAGCTGATAGGCATAGCGATGGATCAATGGCTAATGCCAGTCCGGATGATTATCTAAGATTTCTGGGTAGTTCTTGGTGCGACACACGATTTGTCGAATTTTCTATCAATAATGAGCTGGCAGGAATCGCAGTCATCGATCAGTTCGAGCAGGCATGGTCAGCGGTTTATACTTTTTTTGAACCGGCATTCGCAAGCTACAGCCTTGGCGTTTATGCCGTTTTGTGGCAAATTGAGCAAGCAGCCCTGCACCAAAAGGAATTCCTATACCTGGGATTCTGGATAAAAGCCTGCAAAAAAATGGCTTATAAAAGTGACTATCAACCACTGCAATTACTTATTGACTATCGGTGGGTTGAAATGTCGGTCACGGGTGCCGATTAAAAGTGCGGTTTTAGTCCCAACACAGCCTTGACCGTTCGTCCTGAGCTTGTCGAAGGATGATCGGTTAAGCCGTCCATGGTTCGACAAGCTCACCAAGAACGGCTTAACCTGCCGCCCTACATAAAATGGACATAGAATTTTGTGTAAGTGTGGTGGATTAAACCGCACTTTTAATCACATCCAACAACCCAGGGCAATCGCGCTTAAATTACCCCGAGGATTCGAAGTAAATAATCATTATCCCATCCGGCCTTTAATCGCTTGATCTTGACGCCGACCTTAGATG
>JAYTJI010000197.1:0-5652 GCA_043731245.1 Methylococcaceae bacterium
ACCAGCGGATGCAACTGGATCGCCTTGCCTTCGATCAACACCGGCTCGAAGGCCTGGATGCCCAGGCGGTGCAGCGTCGGCGCGCGGTTCAAGAGAACCGGGTGCTCCTTGATCACCTCTTCCAGGATGTCCCACACGACAGGCGTGCCGGCTTCGACTTCCTTCTTTGCCGCCTTGATGGTCGTGGCGATACCCATCGCTTCGAGGCGCGAGAAGATGAAAGGCTTGAACAGCTCCAGCGCCATCAGCTTGGGCAGGCCGCACTGGTGCAGCTTGAGCGTCGGGCCGACCACGATGACCGAACGGCCGGAGTAGTCGACGCGCTTGCCCAGCAGGTTCTGCCGGAAGCGGCCGCTCTTGCCCTTGATCATGTCCGCGAGCGACTTCAGCGCACGCTTGTTGGCACCGGTCATCGCCTTGCCGCGACGGCCGTTGTCGAGCAGCGAATCGACCGCTTCCTGCAACATGCGCTTCTCGTTGCGCACAATGATTTCTGGCGCTTTCAATTCGAGCAAACGCTTCAGGCGATTATTACGGTTGATGACGCGACGATAGAGATCGTTCAAGTCGGACGTGGCGAAACGGCCACCGTCCAGTGGCACCAGCGGACGCAGATCCGGTGGCAATACTGGCAGCACTTCGAGCACCATCCAGTCGGGCTTGATGCCGGATTTGGAGAAAGCCTCAAGCACCTTCAGGCGCTTGGAGATTTTCTTGATTTTCGCTTCGGAACCAGTATTGCCGAAATCCTTGCGGAGCTGCTCCATCTCGTGCGGCAGATCGAGCTTGCGCAGCAACTCGCGGATACCTTCAGCACCCATCGCGGCGTGGAAATCGTCGCCGTACTCTTCGACCTTGGCCAGATAATCATCTTCAGTCAAAAGCTGACACTTGTTCAGCGGTGTCATGCCTGGATCGGTCACGACGAATGCTTCAAAATACAACACGCGCTCGATATCGCGAAGCGTCATGTCGAGCACCATGCCCAGACGGCTTGGCAATGATTTCAGGAACCAGATATGTGCGGTCGGCGAGGCCAGCTCAATGTGGCCCATGCGTTCCCGACGCACCTTCGACAAGGTGACTTCAACGCCGCATTTTTCGCAAATCACACCACGATGCTTTAAACGCTTATATTTACCACAAAGACACTCATAATCACTGACCGGGCCAAAAATTTTGGCACAAAATAAGCCATCGCGCTCCGGCTTAAAGGTGCGGTAATTAATCGTTTCAGGCTTTTTTACTTCGCCATAGGACCACGAACGGATCATATCCGGTGACGCCAAACCGATGCTGATGCCATCAAAATCATCTGCACGACCCTGACGTTTTAAGAAATTCATTAAATCTTTCAAGAGCTTGTCCTCTTTAAAATGGTTTCTGGTGTAGTCCAGAACAGGTTTAGACGCGATGTCTGCGTCTCTACAGTGCGAATAACACATGAGCTACATGAACTGGAGTAAAACCAGCTAAAATAACTCATTTGCCTAATATTTAAGCCTAAAAAGCAGACATACAAAAATGCAGTGCAAAAGACTTCTATTCACGCTGTAACTCTATGTTGACTGCCAATGAACGGATTTCTTTGATTAATACATTAAAGGATTCCGGCATACCTGCCTCCATTTTATGATCACCGTCGACTATGTTTTTATACATACGCGTCCTACCCGTGACATCATCTGATTTAACGGTGAGCATTTCCTGCAAGGTATAGGCAGCGCCGTAAGCCTCCAAAGCCCAGACTTCCATTTCTCCAAAACGCTGACCTCCAAACTGCGCCTTTCCACCCAATGGTTGCTGGGTAACAAGGCTGTAAGGCCCTGTGGAACGCGCGTGCATTTTGTCATCAACTAAATGATTCAGCTTCAACATGTACATATAACCGACAGTCACTTCTCGCTCAAAAGGCTCCCCTGTTAAGCCATCATAAAGCGTAATTTGACCATGCTCAGGCAAATCGGCCAGCTTTAGCATCGTGCGAATTTCATCTTCGCTAGCACCGTCAAAAACCGGTGTTGCCATAGGCACACCACTCACCAGATTAGCCGCCATCTCCAGAATTTCTTTATCGGTAAATGAATCCAGATCTTCTTTACGTCCACTGCTGTTGTAAATTTTATCTAGGTATTCCCTGATCGCAGTAACCTTGGCTTTTTCCTGATCGTACTGAGCTTCTAGCATTTTGCCTATCTTGATACCTAAGCCTTTTGCAGCCCAGCCTAAATGCGTCTCCAGAACCTGTCCGACATTCATCCGTGAAGGTACGCCTAATGGATTTAGGACAATGTCGACCGGATTACCATCAGCTGTATAAGGCATATCTTCAATGGGTCTAATCATAGAAATAACACCTTTATTTCCATGACGGCCTGCCATTTTATCACCCGGCTGTATGCGCCGTTTAACCGCCAAATAAACCTTGACCATTTTTAGCACGCCAGGCGCTAAATCATCGCCCATAGTAATTTTCTTACGTTTGATTTCAAATTTCTCGTCGAAATCTTTCCGTTGTTGCTCAACTTGGGCAACAACGGTTTCTAGCTGAAGATTGATATCTTCATCTTTCATTTTTATTTTCAACCACTCTGAATGCCTTAGGCCATTCAAATAGTCAGAGGTTATTTCATTACCCGCCTTATGGCCTCCGGGGCCTGACTGAGCAACTTTGCCTACGAGTAATCTAGCAACACGGGCAAAAATATCTTCTTCGAGAATTTTAAGCTGGTCATCAAGATCTTTTCTGTACCGCTTGATTTCTTCTTGCTCAATATCAAGTGCCCGCTTATCTTTCTTTACGCCATCACGAGTAAATACCTGAACATCAATAACAGTACCTTCAATACTACCTGGAACGCGTAATGAGGTATCTTTTACGTCGGCAGCTTTTTCACCAAAAATTGCGCGTAATAATTTTTCTTCAGGCGTTAGTTGCGTCTCACCTTTTGGTGTGACTTTACCCACCAGAATATCACCACCCTTAACTTCGGCTCCTACATAGACGATTCCTGACTCATCCAGTTTGGATAAGGCTTCTTCGCTAACATTAGGAATATCGGCAGTAATTTCTTCAGGGCTGTGCTTGGTATCGCGTGCAACGCATGTTTTTTCTTCGATGTGTATCGTAGTAAAACGGTCTTCTTTAACTACCCGTTCGGAAACTAAAATAGAATCCTCAAAGTTATAGCCATTCCAAGGCATAAATGCGACCAACATGTTCTGCCCCAAGGCCAATTCACCCATGTCAGTTGAAGGACCATCTGCCAGAATATCACCTGCATTAACTATATCGCCCGGCTTTACCAAGGGCTTTTGATTGATACAAGTATTTTGATTTGACCGTGTATATTTTGTCAGATTGTAAATATCAACGCCCGGCGCACCTGTTTCGGTTTCCGTATCATTGACGCGTACTACGATTCTTGCCGCATCCACTGCTTCAATGCTACCACCACGAGCCGCGACTACAGTGACCCCTGAGTCTTTAGCGACAGTTCTTTCCATACCCGTACCCACTAATGGCTTTTCAGCCCTTAACGTAGGAACAGCCTGACGCTGCATGTTTGAACCCATCAATGCACGGTTAGCATCATCATGCTCAAGGAACGGAATAATGGAAGCGGCGACCGAGACAATCTGTTTTGACGACACATCCATATATTGCACAGTGTCAGACATTGCCAGAGCAAATTCATCTTTATGTCGACAAGACACCAAGCCTTCTACCAGCTTCCCGCTTTTATCAACAGCAACACTAGCCTGAGCGATTACAAACTCACCTTCTTCAATAGCAGACAGATAATCAACCTGATCAGTTACTATGCCGTCAATTACTTTTCTATAAGGCGTTTCCAGAAAACCATAGCCATTGGTCCGCGCATAAACCGATAAAGAGTTTATCAATCCAATATTAGGCCCTTCAGGCGTCTCAATTGGACACACCCGACCATAGTGAGTGGCATGTACGTCACGGACTTCAAAGCCCGCACGCTCTCTAGCCAAACCACCAGGCCCCAAGGCAGAAACGCGGCGCTTATGAGTTACTTGCGACAATGGATTATTTTGATCCATAAACTGCGACAATTGACTGGAGCCAAAAAATTCTTTTACAGCGGCAGACACCGGCTTCGCATTAATAATTTCCTGCGGCATCAAGCCTTCCGAATCAGCCAGTGTCAAACGCTCCTTAACTGCACGTTCAACCCTGACCAATCCTACACGAAATTGATTTTCGATCATTTCCCCAACCGAACGCACCCGTCTGTTGCCCAGATGATCAATATCGTCAACATTACCGTTGCCGTTACGAATAGCAATCAATTCTTTCAGTACATCAATGATGTCGTCTTTGGTTAATGTGCCAGTTCCTGTGGATTCCTCACGCCCTAATCGACGGTTAAATTTCATTCTACCAACAGTTGATAAATCATATCTTTCGTCGGTAAAAAATAAATTCTGAAACAAATTTTCGGCGGAATCTTTAGTAGGCGGTTCGCCGGGGCGCATCATGCGGTAGATTTCGACCAATGCTTCCAAGGCATTGGTCGTCGTGTCCAAGCGCATCGCATTACTTATGTAAGGCCCATTATCCAGATCGTTTACATATAAGGTATTAATTTCCGTTATACCGCTATCTATACTGCGTTCTATTAACGCAGGTGTAAGCTCATCATTAACGCTAGCAACCAGCTCACCGGTCGACTTATCCACCAGATTATGCCCGAGAATTTTGCCTGAAAGGTACTCTCTTGGTACTTCAACTTCAGTCAATCCTGCTTTATTCATTTCACGAATATGCTTGGCAGTAATGCGTCGTCCTTCTTCTACCAACACCTGATCGTTGTGTTTAATATCAAATGCTGCAATTTCACCGCGCATTCTTTCTGGCACAATATGAAATAAGCACTTTTCAGCAGACACAGTAAACTTATTGGTTTCGAAGAAAATATTAATCATTTCTTCGTTATCGTAGCCTAACCCTCTAAGTAAAATGGTTGCAGGTATTTTTCTGCGGCGGTCTATCCGCACATATACACAGTCTTTGTGGTCAAACTCAAAATCCAGCCAAGAGCCGCGATAAGGAATTACCCGAGCATTAAATAATAACTTTCCTGACGAATGCGTCTTGCCTTTGTCATGATCAAAAAATACACCGGGTGAACGATGTAATTGAGACACGATAACGCGCTCAGTCCCATTGATGACAAAAGTGCCATTATCAGTCATCAAAGGCAATTCGCCCATATAGACTTCTTGCTCGCGAATGTCTTTAACAACCTTGGTATTACCGGCGGCTTCTTTATCATAGATAACAAGGCGTACCAATACCCGCAAAGGCGCAGCGTAGGTCGCGCCTCTTTGTTGACACTCTCGCACATCAAAAATGGGCTCCCCTAACCTATACTTCACATATTCCAGAACCGCGTAACCGGAATGGCTTTCTATAGGAAAAACACTGGAAAATGCTGCATGTAAGCCATTGTCCGCACGCTTTTCAGGCGAAACGCCAGATTGTAAAAAACCGGCATAGGAATTAATTTGAGTAGCCAGGAGATAGGGAACCTCAAGTACTTCAGTACTTTTCCCAAAGTTGTTTCGAATACGCTTTTTTTCGGTAAAAGAGTAGGACATATCGCTTCCAAACCTTTT
>JAYTJI010000198.1:0-6962 GCA_043731245.1 Methylococcaceae bacterium
AATCGGGCGATTTGTGAATGTATATTAGAGTTAGCTAATATTTTTCGAAAATTAGCACTCTCTAATATTCATGCTCCCAAAAAACTGGGAAACTTCAGTCAAAGAAAGTATGTCTAGTCTTTACTAGCACCAAGCGACCTTTATCACCTGATTTCAGAAATTTTATAATTTCTCCGAATTCACGAATGTCTTTACCTGTCTCAGCAAAAATGTCGTCTTTATATAGGCTTTCTATATAAAGTGCTTCCTTGGTCATTAAAGCCTGTGAAAGATAAAGCTTTGCCTTTGCGCAAGCCTTAAGTAGTGCTGAGGCCCCCTTAATATGATCCGAGTGCCAATGCGAAATAAGAATACCAACAACCTGTTCTCCGACATCAACACCAATTTCTTTTAGATATTGAAGAGCTACTGGTTGCTTTGTCTTTGGGCAAATACAGCTATCGATAATAAACCATTTGTTCTGACCAAAATTAAGCACTATACATTCACCAATACCAGGACCAAAAAGTGATATTTCAGCGCTATCGGCATTTGGTAATTCGTATTTAATCGGTAAGAAAAAAATCAGCGTACTCCTCTGCTAGATTCTCGGCATCTTTAATCTCTTTATCAGTCCATTTAGGTAAGCGACGAAAACGAATAATCGAAAATCTTTCTTTAGGACATTTAAATCCTTGTCTATAGCCTATGTTCCAATAAAATAAAGCTCCGGGTTTTACAAGGCATTGATCCTTGTCGTCGATTTCATCTCTTGATAAGACAATAAGCTCATCAGGATTATCACGATTTAGTAAATCCTCTACGCGTACAGTGAGATCTTGATCATTAGCACTTATAACTACGCCGCTCCAACATAGCTTTAGCTCCTCTTTTGCTTTATTAGGGTTTATGGCAACATCAAATTGCTGCTTTGCGCTACGCGCCCTAATCTCTGGCTCTTTGGTTGATGAATAATCAGTGCCTGGTATTCCATACCTAAACTGATTGGTTTCTTGCGGCAAGCTAGCCATAGCAGTGCTCATTTTTCCGATCTCAATTGTGATTCCATCATATTTGAAATAAGTTGCTGAGCTAACAACAACGATTTATCCCAGTTTTTGTCTAATATTTTGGTCATTTCCACAGCACTAAAATCTTCAATTTCAACATGATTATTAATGCTAAATATTAGAGTATTTTGGCTTGCTTGCAGCACGGCTATTTTTGGTCGTATAAAGCCATTTAAGTCGTCGGGCCTTGGCAGATTCATGGTTAGCTCCCAAAGTCCTAATTCTTTTTGTTTGTCTTGCTCAAGTGAGTTTATGAAATTAGCTGCATTTTTCCAGTGTTGTTGAGGTGCTAATTCGCTTCCAAATTGCATCCATTTAGACGGGTTAGCAATTTTGATAACTGACGAATAGTTCATTCCCATTTGCAAAATGGGCGTTTCACTCAAAAACGAAAACGTACTCATTACCAGGTCTTTTAATGAAAAATATTCACTTGCGCGGGATGAGCGTATTGAAAACTGATTTAATAATGAAATTATCATGCGATCATTGGGCAGAACCATCTGAGACATGTCGGGCAAGCTAACAAATTCATCTTTACTATAATCCCACTCCTCAACAATACCTTTACGAATAAACCATTCTGGATGGAATATTTTGGGGTTTATGTTGCCAACCAGGACGATACTTGCTTCCTCGCTTATGATTTCCCAATTGCCCATAGTAATTCTAAAACCATAAATTTTATATGTTAAACAAACCTTCACCTTGTCTTTATATTATAGAACATAGCGATGGATAGTTAAACGCCGAACAAAATAAGATATTTTTTAAGCCTGTTAAAGTTTACTGGATAACTATTTCCCACTCCCAATAAAACTTGCGTATTAGGTTTTCTTATCGGGAAAGCTCCAAAACATGTATGCCATTGGAACATAATTCAGCATCAACTTTTTTGAACGGCGGGTTTTGACATCTTGCCGAACTTCATTCTACCATATTCATCGCCATAAAGCGGCCAGTCACGACAGACAGTTATCGGCCGAAAACGGAAGTTGAGAGCGAAAAATGCGATTGCATTCCTTAGTAAAAAGTACAAAAATAGTTACATCAGATAATTTCAAATATTACAATGACTTAACTATATGTAACTGTTGCACCAGAATCTTATCGAATACCCGTTAGCACTATTTTGTTGCTGGTGTTGCTGAAGGAGCCACCGAAAAACCAACGGGTCTTTTTGCTGGATTATATCGCCGGATCGGGGATAGAGTTGATGCTCTAACCGGGACAGCCAAAAACGTAAAGCAGCGGCTCTGAGCATAGTTCGCCAGTGTTGTTTTTCTATCTGTTCCAAAGGTCTCAGGCTTTCATAACCTGACAGCAAGGCTGTTATTTTATAGGGATTAATGTCCCCATTTTCACAGCACCAGTCATTAGCTGTTATTGCAATATCAAACAGCTGTACACCATTACAGGCGCTGTAAAAATCCAGTATGCCGCTAAGCCGGTTATCAACAAACAGAACATTATCTCTGAACAAATCGGCGTGGATAAGGCCTTGAGGAAGAGCTGCCAAGCTGTTCGTGGCTTGAAAAAGCAGTTCATCATTAATCAGCGCCCGATCCGTAGCCGATAGCCGGGCGTTAATTTTATTCAACAACGTTTTGCACCCGCCCAGGTCATGGTTATTTTTTATCGGGAAAACGTAGTTTTGTGTGCAGCGATGTACATTGGCTAATTGTAAGCCGATTTCACGGCATTGTTCGATTGATGGTAATGTTGTTGCTATCCCCGATAAGCGCTTGAATACGGCCGCCGGTTTATTGTTAAGCTCGCGCAGTAGATTGGCTTGCCGGTCTGGTTGAGGTTCCGGGCAGGGTATATTGTGTTTGGCCAGATGTGACAAAAGCCGCATAAAATGCGGCAACTCATCGGTAGTCAGTGTTTCAAATAAGGTTAAGACGAAATCGCCTTGAGTGGTTTCTACAAAATAATTGGTATTATTAATGCCATCTTGTATGCCCTCGAAATTGATGACCTCACCGAGGGCATAGGTGCTAAAGAATTGGTTGAGTTGCGGACGGGTTATTTGCGTATAGACAGACACCGGTCAGGCTACTCCCATTCTAATATTTTCCACATATTGATGTTGCTGCCTTTATCCAGCGCGTTACTACGGGCATCCATTTTGCCGTCGCCATCGGAATCTATGAAGTAATAAGGGGGGCCAACATCCGGTATTACCTTGATTTTATAAAGTCTGCCGCCTATGCGGTATTCTTGTATGGTCTTTTTACCTTTACGGATAATGGTGATGTCAGGCTCCAGTGTCTCTCCGCTTTGCACTGGCAATGGCGGCTCTGGTGCTTCAGGCACAGCTTCAAGTCTGGGCGGTTGTTCATCAACAGCAAATGCGGGGAAGGCAAGAAAACTCAGTAGAATAAAACGACGCATGGCAGTGGCTCTTTCATAGTAGAAACTGGTGCTATCTTATTACAGTTTTTACCCGTGCGCTTGACTATAATAATTGGGCGCGGGTTGTTGCTGTCAGTGGATAAAGTGAGTGCCTGTAGCCAGTAGGTGTTTTTAAAAACGCAAACCGATGTGGATGTGCTTTAAATATTTGCAACCGTAACGGCGTTTAACATAGGCTGTTATAATATTAGTTTGTGTGGTGTCCGGGATATGAAAAGACTAATCGAAACCAGGATAGTAAATCCTTTGCTTGAAAAATACGGGTTACCTGCCTACAAAACGGCAGGATCGGCGGGTGTTGATCTGGTTGCCTGTATTGAAGAAGCCATGGTGATTGGCGGCGGCAAAAATAAGCTGATAGCAACAGGTTTGGCAGTCAATATTCAAGATCCCGGATTAGTCGCCGTTGTTGCAAGTAGAAGCGGGCTTTGTTTGAATAACCAGGTTCGTGTAGGGCAAGGTCTGGGGATTATTGATTCGGACTATCATGGCGAAATAGGGGTTATTTTACATAATGATGGCATGGATGATTATGTAGTGCAGCCTGGTGAAAGAATTGCACAATTATTGTTTATGCCAGTGGTTCAAGTCGATTTTAAACTGGTTGCGGACTTTACTACGATCACCGATAGAGGCGAGGGTGGTTTTGGCCATACGGGTCGTCATTAAGCTTTTTTTCTGATAAAGGTATAACAATGGTACGAATATTCTCTTTGCTGGCGGCGGTAGTCGTGTTGATACTGTTAATTGTGGATGGCGGCGTTTATTGGTTGTCCAGCACCAGAATAGCGCAGGCTAAGCAGGATTCAGCGACGATTATTGTAAATACTGTTGCTACAACGCTGTCTCAACAAATTGATCTGCTGAATAGAACGCTAAATAAAATGGCGCTCGATCCAGAGGTAGTGAATGCCGTTACTCGTGCAGACCCTGTTGAGCTAGCTACTGTAGCCGGAAGGCTTGAAAAATACTTTCCAGATGCTTTGAAAATTAGATTGTTATTGCCTGGCGTCAGTGAGCCTGATGAAACCAGCACGCCCCGTATGGGTTTTGCCGATCTTGATATGGTGCGCGAAACTTTTGTTGGTAATCAACCACCTGGAATACAAGGTTACGAGGGTGCCGACAGGCATATGGCAATAACCCGCAGAATTATGAACAAAGACCAGGTGATCGGTGTCATTTTGGCCAGCTTTAATTATGACTCTTTTAACAAAAGCTTACAGGCAGCGGCAGTACAAGACGGAGTTATCGAATTAAAGCAAGCGCAGTTGGTGCTAGCGACATCAGGAAAGCAAGCTGATACAGGGCAGAGCGAAAGCTTGCAAGTAAAAGTTCCAAATACAGATTGGGAGGTTGTTTATCACTATGCAGTCGGTAAGGATTTAGCTGACATAATACTAATATTCAGTAGTTTCGTTGTTGCTCCGCTATTGTTGGCTCTATTCGCTTTTTTTGCAGGTCATCGACGACTTTCAGGCCTAATGATGCAAGATTTAGGCAGTGTACTGAACGCTTGTAAGGATATGATGACCCATAAGCCACCGGGCAGTTACCCGGTCACTTTGAGAGAAACTAGCGCTGTCATCACGGCATTGATACATTTTAAGCAATCCCAGGTTGATGTGGAGGGGCCATCAAAGTATGGTTTCATTGATGATATTCCGGAATATGATGTTAAGGAAAGTTTTCATATAGCGGATGACTTTCTGGCTGATTCTGAAGAGAAATCCGTCGATAATGCTGAAATAATTGAACTACCCACTGCCCCGAAAAAAAATGTTGAAATGGATGCCATTTTCAGGACGTTTGATATTCACGGTATCGTAGGTAAATCGCTTACCCGTGAGCGTATTTATGATATAGGTCGCGCTTTGGGTACAGATGCTAAAAGTCATGGCTGCAAAACCATCGTGATGGGTCAGGACAGAGGAGTTTCCAGCCCAATCCTGGCCGAAGCATTAACTCAAGGAATAGTGTCAACAGGACGTAATGTCCTGGACATAGGCAAGGTACCTACACCTATGCTTCATTTTGTTGCGCAGCATACCGAAGGCCGTTTTGGCGTGATGATTACCGGTAGTCATAATCCTGCTGAATATAATAGCCTTAAAATGGTGGTCAACGGTGAAACATTGGCGGGCGAAAGAATTCAACAAATTAAGCAGTGCATAGCTAACCAAGGCTACGCTACCGATGAAACCGGCAAAATCGAGAATAACGACCGCTATGCCGACGAATACATAGGTACAATTTCTGAAGACATTCAAACGGTAAGGCCAATGCGGGTTGCGTTGGATTGTGGCAATGGTGTTACTGGAGAATTGGGTCCAAAACTATTAAAAGAGTTGGACTGCGAAGTTGTAGAGTTATTCCGTGGTACTGAAAAAAACGCCCTAAATTACGACTCAGATCCCAATAATCCTGAAAATATCGCCCAATTAATTGCGTTTGTCAAACAGCACAAGGCTGACCTGGGGATCGCTTTTGATAGTGCTGGAGATGGTTTGGCAGTGGTTGATTCAGATGGCAATATCATTTGGCCGGATAGACAAATGATGTTGTTTGCTAAAGATGTTTTGGCCGGAAAACCCGGTGCCGAAATCATTTATGATGTGAAATGTACACGACATTTACCAAATCAGATTAAAAAATACGGCGGTAGACCGCTAATGTGGAAAAGCGGGCATGCACTTATGAAAGCGAAACTTAAAGAAACCGGTGCTGCATTAGCCGGAGAAATGAGTGGGCATATTTTCTTTAATGATCGCTGGTTTGGTTTTGATGATGCGCTGTACTCAGCCGCACGCATGATTGAAATACTTTCTAAAGACTTCCGGAGCAGTGCGGAAGTTTTTGCTCAGTTTCCTGATAGCATTAGGACTCAGGAATTGAATGTCGATATGGAAGAAGGTGAAAGCTTCGTTTTCATGGAACGCCTACTTGCCGAGGAAAATTTTACCGGTGGCAAAATATCCACTATCGATGGAATGCGGGTAGATTTTTCGAATGGATTTGGGCTGGTGCGTGTATCAAACACAGCACCCTCACTGGACATTTACTTTGAAGCCGACTCCAATGAGGCGCTGCTTAGCATTCAAAATCAATTCAGACAACTAATGAAAAAAATAAAACCCAATATTGTATTGCCTTTTTAGGTTGCAATCTTAAGGCGACACCAGCACACCGATCTTAAAATATCCTGATTAGCAAGGAACTTCAGCCAGCGCCGTCATACTGGCATGGATGCCAGTATCCAGTCACATGGATGTGGATACCTAGAGCCTAACTATAACGACAGTGTACCTGGAAAGTTACCGTCCATGGCTCTGGATTCCGGCTTCCCTGCCGGAATGACGGACTTTTGGCGCTGGCTGAAGCATCTTGCTAGTCAGGAACAATTTTCTGCCTTGGTCATTTTTGTAAGCCAGTTCAAAAGTCTGGTTATTTGGGTGCTGATTGGCGCAGCGGCGGTTTCCGCCGCACTGGGCGAAA
>JAYTJI010000199.1:0-2299 GCA_043731245.1 Methylococcaceae bacterium
TAAAAAAGCAATCCATCCGGTTTAAGTGCACCTATTATCGCATCACTTAGAGTACGGTCAAGAAATCGACTCACAACGATGACATCAAAACAGCATTCGGTAAAACTATCCGCTGTTATTTTTTCTTGGCAAGCATTGATATTTAGCCCTTGCTGGGCTGCGTAAGCCGTTAATTTATCAATAGCGACGGAAGCAATATCCCAGGCAGTTACCGCCAGTCCACGTTCTGCCAAAAAAACTGCATTAGCACCCAATCCGCAAGCCAAATCCAGTGCTGTCCCGTTCGTCGGTAGCAAAAAATTATTTTCAGTCAGTACTTGAATTGCCGGATAACAAGCCTGATCACTCTCACTATAGATATGATTCCATTTGCTAATTACGGCAGCCATTATTCAGTGCCTGGCATACTCACGCGATGTTCCAGCCATACCTGTAAAAAGTCCATAAAACCTTTAACTTTAGCGGATAGATATTTTCGATGGGGATAGACTGCATGTATATCTAATGGTGGTAATGGGTAATTTTCCAGTACCACTTTTAACGTGCCATTTTCAATATCCTTGCCGACAATGTAGGTGGGCAACATCACCAATCCCAAGCCATTAATTGCCGCAATACGGATCGGGTGAGCCGCATTCGCTTGCATTCTTCCAGAAACAGTGACTACCTTAAACCCTGTCTCACCTTTAAATTGCCATTTATTGCGCGGTGAAATGGCCCAATTGACCAGGCAACTATGCTCTGCTAAATCTTCCGGTGTCTGTGGGATGCCATTATGCAGCAAGTAATCCGGCGATCCACAAACAACCAGCGATGAGCTGGCTAATTTGCGGGCAACCATACTGGTATCATCTAAAGCACCCAGGAAAATAGCAACATCAATGCCCTCATCTATTAAATCGCCCGGACTGCCTTGTAAAACCATCTCAATCGTTAAATCTGTATGAATTTTTAAAAATTCCGCCACAGCACGCGCAATGTGGGTAGCGCCTATTGCGGGTGGCGCACTGATTTTTAATATCCCCCTAGGTTCGGTCTGCAAATGCGTCACTGCGGATTCCATTTCATCAACATCAAGTAACACTTGCTGACAGCGTTCAAGATAAGATGCGCCCACATCAGTCAAGCTTAAACTACGCGTAGTTCGATTAATTAACCGCGTTCCCAAGCTACCTTCAAGCTGCATAATATGCTTGGTCGCCATAGCTCTGGAAATCCCCAGCTCACGGGCCCCACCCGCAAAACTTCCGGCTTTTGCGACACGAACGAAAACATTCATACTCGTTAATTTATCCACTTAATCCTCATTGATCAGACATAAGATAAAAAGACTAACACACCCTTTGTACCTTGCGCCTTATTTTATAGTAACAAAAACCTTGACATTCCAATTGTTTATCATAAAGAAACAATTAATTTATTATTTAGTATATTGTATACAATAAATAACCCTGTATAGTAGGAACCATGTAACAACGCAACAAGATTTGTAAAACAGCAACAAAGCTGCATAAAGATTTTTAAACTTTATATAGGACACGCTAATGAATAACTTCAACAAAGACATCATTATTGGCTTAATGTTTATTGCCGGTATCTGGAGTTTTATTTCCGGTCAATTCATTATTTCAACGGTATTGTTTGCCAGTGCTGCTATTTATAGCAATATTGTCATGAGATCAAAACTGAACAGCTAAGCGCTAACGATTTAACTACCTCCTGGTGTTATACCTCCAAGCAGTTCCTCCTCATATGCTCTGCTTGATTTTTCGCCTCCCTCTGCGGTAACGCATTGGGAGGTTTTTTTTTGCCTGTTGAATCAAGTTAAGATGTAATGCGTGCGTCCCTACGTTTCCACAACAAATCATCAATTTCACATTGCGGTACAAAACCGGAAACAGCACACTTCAAAACATCCCTGACTTGCTCAAAATCATCCTCGTTAGTCGCTTTTTTTAATCTTTCCAGCATTTTTTCCAGTTTCGTCCAAGCGATAACCTGCTCTTCAGCCCTCATAATTCTTGGGTGACTGGTTTTTGAAACGTTGTCACCGATCAACAGTTCCTCATAGAGCTTCTCCCCCGGCCTCAGTCCAGTAAAACTGATCTCTATCTCACCCAAGGGATGCTCTTCATCTTTTACTTCCAGGCCACTTAAATGAACCATTCTCTTTGCCAAATCAAGAATTTGGATGGGGTCACCCATATCCAGCACAAACACATCGCCGCCTAGCCCCAAAGCGCCCGCTTGAATAACCAACTGCGATGCTTCGGGTATAGTCATAAAATAACGGATAATT
>JAYTJI010000200.1:0-7502 GCA_043731245.1 Methylococcaceae bacterium
AAATTCTTTAGGTTTCTGTAAAAACAAAAGCAACCTTCAGCATCGCTAAAATACTAAATCAAATATTTTTTATTAGAACTATTTAAGGCAATACATTTATGCTTTGATATAAGACAAGAAATTAATGGCGGCGTTAACCTTTTAGCGGATAAGGCTTTGTAATCAATACAGCACCTTGAGAAGAATTCTGCGATAATGAAAAACCAATATTTTGCATCAGGTGTGCTTTTTTTTATGCACCAAACTATAACTTTTTACTCGGCAATTAACACATGAAAGACAAAAAAACATTTAAACCCTGTGATTTAGTAATTTATGGTGCGCTGGGTGATTTATCGAAACGCAAACTGCTTATTTCTTTGTATCGTCTTGAAAATGCTAATTTCATCGAACCGGATACGCGTATTATTGGTGTAGATCTGCATGAATTAACCAACGCGGGATTTATTGAGATAGCTCTCAAAAGTTTGCAGGCGTTTTTGAATGATGGCATTGATGATGTCGTATGGGAGCGGTTTGCAGCCCGGCTTTCTTATCTGAAAATCGATCTGACTCAGATGGATCAATACCCGCAGTTAAATACCGTGATTGATCAAAAAACCAGAATTATGGTGAATTACTTTGCAGTATCGCCATTTTTATTTAAAAATATTTGCCAGGGACTTGCCAAATCGGGAGTGTTGACTGAAAACTCGCGCATGGTGATGGAAAAGCCGATAGGTCACGATCTTAAATCATCAAAAGAAATCAATGATGTAGTGGCTAGCGTGTTCAGTGAAAAACAGGTTTATCGTATTGATCATTATCTAGGCAAAGAAACGGTATTGAATTTATTAGCATTGCGCTTTGCCAATTCTATTTTTACTACCAACTGGAATCACAATACCATCGATCATATTCAAATTACCGTAGGGGAAGAAGTCGGTATTGAAGGTCGCTTTGATTATTTTGATAAAACCGGGCAATTACGTGACATGCTGCAAAATCATCTGTTACAGATTTTGACTTTTATTGCGATGGAGCCGCCTGTTAATCTTGAAGCTGAAAGCATTCACAATGAAAAAATAAAAGTTCTTAAGGCGCTACGCCCGATTACCAGTAACAACGTTGAAGAAAAAACCGTGCGTGGACAGTATACAGCCGGTTATATTAAAGGCTGTGCCGTACCCGGTTATCTGGAAGAAGACGGCGCGGATACTGAAAGCACTACAGAAAGTTTTGTCGCCTTGCGTGTAGATATTGATAACTGGCGCTGGGCGGGTGTACCTTTTTACTTACGCACCGGGAAGCGGTTAACCGGGAAACGTACTGAAATTGTGGTTTATTTTAAACAATTACCACATAATATTTTTAAAGATAGCTTTCGTGAACTGCCACCCAATAAACTAATTATTCATCTACAGCCGAATGAGGGTGTGGAAATCGAAATGCTCAATAAAATACCTGGCATTGATGAACACATTAAACTGCAAAAGACCAAGCTGGATTTAAGCTTTTCTGATGCCTTTAAAAAGAGCCAAATTTTTGGCGGTTATGAGAAATTGGTATTGGAGGCCATGCGCGGTAATCCGACACTATTTCTCAGTCGTGAAGAAATTGAACAGGCCTGGGCTTGGATAGACTCCATACAAACTGCCTGGCATCATTATAAAGATACCCCTAAACCATACCCTGCCGGTACGTGGGGGCCTGTCGCCTCAGTTGCTTTGCTTGCCAGAGATGGCCGGGCTTGGGAAGAATAACGAATCTTTTATGTAAACTTAAGTAGGTATAACTATGCATCCCGTAATTGAGAAAGTCACGCAAGAAATCATTGAGCGCAGTCATCCCACTCGCTCAGCTTACCTTAACTACATTGATGCAATCGCTAAAAAAGGCCCTATTCGTTCAGGAATGGGCTGCGGCAATTTGGCGCACGGTTTTGCCGCCTGTAGCGCAAGCGAGAAAGCCGATTTGACCGGTGATCAAAAAGCCAATATTGCTATCATCACGTCTTACAATGATATGTTGTCGGCGCACCAGCCTTATAAAGATGCGCCTGATTTAATCAAAGCGGCCATTAGAGAAGCCGGTGGTGTTGCTCAGGTAGCTGGTGGCGTACCGGCTATGTGTGACGGCATTACCCAGGGTCAGCCGGGCATGGAACTGTCATTATTCAGCCGCGACTTGATTGCCATGACCACCGCTATAGGCATGAGCCACAACATGTTTGACGGCGCATTGTATTTGGGTGTTTGCGACAAGATCGTGCCCGGACTGTTGATCGGTGCGCTAAGTTTCGGTCACTTACCGGCTTTATTTGTTCCCGCCGGCCCCATGCCCAGCGGCTTAACCAACAAAGAAAAAGCCCGCGCCCGTCAAGCTTACGCTATCGGTAAAATTGGCCGCAAAGAGCTACTCGAGGCGGAGTCAGCTTCATATCACAGCCCCGGCACCTGTACGTTTTACGGCACTGCCAACAGCAACCAGATGATGATGGAAATTATGGGGCTGCATTTACCTGGCAGTTCATTTATCAACCCGTACACGCCATTGCGTGATGAACTAACCAAAGCAGCAGCCAAACAGGTCTTAAAGTTTACTGCGTTGGGTGATGATTATCGCCCGATTGGGTACATGGTTTCTGAAAAAGCCATAGTCAATGCTGTCATCGGTTTACTGGCAACTGGCGGATCAACCAATCACACTATGCACTTAATCGCCATTGCCCGTGCCGCCGGGATCATTCTTAACTGGGACGATTTTGATAATCTGTCCAAAGCGGTTCCATTAATAGCAAAAATCTACCCCAACGGCCCCGCTGACGTTAACCATTTCCAAGCTGCGGGCGGTATGGGCGTGTTAATTGCAGAATTGTTAAGAAACGGTCTTCTACATGAAGATACGATAACGGTTGCTGATCAACGTGGTATGAACAATTACTGCCAGGAACCCAAGCTGATTGACAATAAATTGGTATGGGAGCCTGTCCCCGAAACCTCTTTAGATGCCGAAGTTCTCGGCACTGTCGCAAAACCATTTGCTACGGGCGGCGGACTGCATGTTATGCACGGTAATTTAGGGCGCGGCATATCCAAGCTGTCTGCGGTGTCAGCCGATCATCAAATTATTGAAGCGCCTGCTATTGTATTCGATGATCAGGAGGATATGCTTGCCGCCTTTAAACGTGGTGAACTGGAAAAAGATTTTGTTGCTGTTATCCGCTTTCAGGGCCCACGTTCCAATGGTATGCCGGAACTGCATAAACTGACACCACCTCTGGGTGTGCTACAAGATAAAGGCTTCAAGGTAGCACTGGTGACTGACGGTCGCATGTCGGGCGCATCCGGTAAAGTCCCTTCAGTTATCCATCTATGTCCAGAATGTGAATCCGGTGGCCCGTTAGCGAAAGTACACAATGGCGATATTATTTCCATGAACCTGCAAACCGGCAATATCAATGTATTGGTAGATAAGGCTGAATTTGATGCCCGAATTCCCGTGCCAAATTCCGCTAAAAATCACCACTATGGCATGGGTCGTGAGATGTTTGGTGGCTTCCGTTTGGGTGCGTCTTCTGCTGAGACAGGGGCTTCTAATCTGTTTCTTGTTGATTAACTTGAAAACAATATGCCGGTTAGGTTAGCGTGACATAACCCAATCTTTTCAACGTATTTGTCGGGTTACGCTATCGCTAACCCGACTTACAAAAAAACTACCGAGTAACATTTAATGAACACAAACAACTGGAAAATCCAACCTAAAGACGTTTTAAACGCTGGCCCTGTCATGCCTGTCATGGTCATTCAAAACCTGGATGACGCTGTGCCTTTGGCCAAAGCCCTGGTTGCAGGTGGCATTAAAGTGCTGGAAATTACTCTGCGAACACCTATCGCATTGGATGCTATCCGACTCATCAGTCAGGAAGTCAAAGACGCAATTGTTGGCGCTGGCACTATCACTACACCTGAACAATTAAAAGCCGCCGAAGATGCCGGAGCGGTTTTTGCCATTAGCCCCGGCTTGACGCCCACATTGCTGACCGCCGCTAAAGCAGGGAATATTGCTTTGATTCCTGGTATTTCAACCCTATCAGAATTAATGATGGGCATGGAATACGGACTGGATCATTTTAAATTTTTTCCGGCAGAAGCGGCGGGCGGTATACCAATGTTGAAATCCATCGCAGGCCCCATTCCCCAAGTGACTTTTTGCCCGACCGGCGGCATTTCACCTGAAAATTGCAATGCTTATTTAAGCTTAAGCAATGTTGCTTGCGTGGGCGGCTCCTGGCTGGTTCCTGCGGATGCGGTAAAATCGAAAAACTGGGCTAAAGTGACTGAATTGGCAAAGCAAGCCATAGCCGATGCGCCTCACTTATGAGCCGTTCCGCATTGTGATAGCGGCGTACTGTTTTTAAAACTTAAGAGAAAAGCCATGACCAGCAAACGTAGTCTTACCTTAAATGAGAACGCTCAGTCTTTATGCGAGCTACCTGTTTTATCTGGAACCACCGGCCCCGATGTACTCGATGTCCAGGCGCTGTATAAACAAACCGGCATGTTTACTTACGACCCTGGTTTTACGTCTACCGCCAGTTGCAGCTCAACCATCACTTATATAGATGGTGAAGCGGGCATATTACTCTATCGCGGTTATCCCATTGAACAACTGGCGGAAAAATGTACTTTTCTGGAAGTCTGCTATTTATTGCTGAATGGTGAGTTGCCCGACAATGCCCAAATGCAAAAGTTTGAAGGCACTATCACGATGCATACCATGGTGCATGACCAACTCACCAATTTCTTTAAAGGCTTTCGTCGTGATGCCCATCCGATGGCCATTATGGTTGGTGTAGTAGGCGCATTATCAGCGTTCTATCACGATGCGCTGGATATTAAATCCAAAAAAGATCGTGATATAAGCGCCATCCGACTGATCGCCAAAGTGCCGACTATAGTGGCAATGTGTCATAAATACAGCACAGGCTTGCCGTTTATGTATCCCAAAAACAAGCTGAATTATGTGGAAAATTTTATGCGTATGATGTCGGGTACCCCGTGTGATGATTTTGTACCCAATCCGGTATTGGTCCGCGCATTAGATAGGATTTTAATTCTTCATGCCGATCATGAACAAAACGCTTCAACGTCAACTGTACGGCTGGCCGGTTCCAGCGGCGCTAACCCTTACGCCTGTATTACTGCTGGGATTGCCTGTCTTTGGGGGGCGGCTCACGGCGGCGCTAATGAAGCCGTACTTAATATGCTGATAGAAATTGGTGATGTTTCACGTATCCCTGCTTATATAGCTAAAGCCAAGGATAAAAACGACCCGTTCAGGCTAATGGGCTTTGGCCACCGCGTTTATAAAAATCATGATCCACGCGCCAAATTGATGCGGGCAACCTGTCATGAAGTCCTTACGGAACTGGGTCTACATGATGACGAATTGTTTAAATTGGCACTTGAGTTAGAACGTATTGCGCTTGAAGATAATTACTTCATCGAGAAAAAGCTTTACCCGAATGTCGATTTTTACTCAGGTATTGTCTTTCATGCCTTAGGGATACCCACTAATATGTTTACCGCCATGTTTGCTATGGGCAGGACTGTCGGCTGGATAGCGCATTGGGATGAAATGATAGCCGATCCCGATCAAAAAATTGGTCGGCCCAGACAACTTTATACTGGCGCAACAAAGCGCGATGTGCCTGCTCAGCATGGTAATTCGGTTTAAAACTGAAGTAAGTCAGTACTCGTCAAATAACTGTTTTTAATGCACTCTAATTAAGTTGTAACCACACATCGGCTTTGCACCAGAAATAAGCCGCGAGAAGCGATAAAAGCTACATTCAAGCACTAAATTTAAGAAGGATTGATCATGAAAATCATTTACACGCTTGCTCTGCTATTAATGCTGCCCGTCTGTTACGCTGAAGAAAGCACTGGAAAAGTTTGTTTGAATATCCCGGAACCGGGAGTCGAAACAGTTAAAATTGAACACAATTGCAAAAAAGGCGACATTATTCAGTTAAATAAACTGCATGTTGCCAATATGTGTGATTTTAATTCGGCGATTATCAATTATGATGGAAAAAACCAATTTATCTGTGTTTATCTTGGTAGCAAACGAGAGCTACGCGAGGGTACCAATTACTAATGGGAAGCTCTAAAAATGCCTATTGATACTTCGACTGTTCGACAAGCTCACAGCTCAGAATAAACGGATAAGCCACTGATTTACAGAGGCCACCGTTCGCACTGAGCTGTGAGCTTGTCGAACAGTCGAAGTTTAATTTTTAGAGATTCCAACAATGGTAAGCGATGTGTACCCAAAAGCGACCCCTCCCTGCACAAATATATAATTCCCAACAATAATAGAAATCAAACTTGAGCTTTTCCAGCAGACAAGATAATATTGATTCAATACTACTTGGAGTCTATAAGAATGAAAATAACAAAAAAACTTCTGTCCCAATCAGTCATCACCAGTTTAACCGCGCTGCTGTTGCCGTTAGGCGCACAGGCCACTTCCGATGATACCCAAAAAATGCACAAGTTATATGAAGATAACTGTGCCAGCTGTCACGGTTCAGACCACGGCGGGTTTATTGCGCCCGGGTTAAATTCAGAATCCTTGAAAGGCCGCAGTCCCACAGCTTTACGCACCATTATCATGACCGGCAGTTTTGATACGTTGATGCCTCCGTTTTACGGCCGCTTATCGGATGATGAAATTCGTGGCTTGGTTAAACATTTACAAACCACACCCAAACTGGCTAACCCCGCCTGGACGATTGATGATATTAAAGCGTCAATCAAGGTGTATGTTAAAGACGAAAGCACGCTGCCAGCCAAGCCGACTTATGAAATTGACGACATCAATAATATTATCGGTGTTGCGGCGCGGGGCAAATACGGACGCGGTTCAGGTTCAAAAGCGGTGTTCATCAACAGCGTTACCCATAAACAAATCGGTGAGGTGCTTACAGGCACTGCTGCGCATATTATCGACTATAACCCCGCCAACCCGCGCTGGGCTTACGTAAAAAATGATACTGCCGAAATTTTTAAAGTTGATCTGTACTCCATGCAAGTGGTGCGTAGCGTTAAGACCGGATTCAACGGCCCTGGCTTAGGTGTTTCCCGCGACGGTAAATATATCATGGCGGGTTCTTATGTGCCGCATAACGCCGTCATTCTTAATGCCGATACGCTGGAACCGCTCAAAACCTTTGAACTGGAAGGCATCGATCCTGATGGCAAAATGGTCACCTCCGATTCCGGTATGGTCATCGGCACACCATTTGCTGATATTTTTGCTATTGCCCTGGAAAATGCCGGTCAAGTCTGGGTGGTTGATTTAAAAGAAGGTTTTCCTGTTACCAAAATTGAAAATGTGGGCCGCCATTTACATGACGCCTTTTTGACGCATGGCGGCAGTAAATTGATGGTTGCCTCTTATGACGACAGCATCGTCACTGCGATTGATTTAAAAGAGCGCAAAATCATCAAAAAACT
>JAYTJI010000201.1:0-17729 GCA_043731245.1 Methylococcaceae bacterium
GCCAGCGCCAAAAACTCCGTCATTCCGGCAGGGAAGCCGGAATCCAGAGCCATGGATGGTAACTTGCAGCACTCTGTATTCGATTTAAGCACAATGCCAGTATGACGGTGCTAGCTGAAGTTCCTTGCTAATCAGGAAAAAACATCACCTCCTTTGCATCTTTGGCTTTTTGCCTTACAAGAGATTTCCTAATGAATGACAATACCATCATACAAACCACTTGCCCATACTGCGGTGTAGGCTGCGGCATTAGCGCCCTGGTCGATGAGCAAAATCATCAAGTCAACATTCAGGGAGATAAAGCACATCCTGCTAATTTTGGCCGTCTTTGCTCGAAAGGTTCGGCGCTAGGTGAAACGATTGAACTTAAAGGGAGGCTGTTACAACCGAAAGTCTATGGTCGTGATGCCAGTTGGGCGGAAGCGCTGGATCTGGTTGCCGACTCCTTTATCCGCACGATAGCAAAATACGGCCCTGATGCCGTGGCTATTTATGGCTCCGGGCAATTGTTGACCGAAGACTATTATGTCGCCAACAAACTGATGAAAGGCTTTATCGGTAGCGGCAATATGGATACCAACAGCCGCTTGTGCATGTCCTCTTCTGTAGCCGGACATAAGCGGGCTTTCGGTTCTGATACCGTGCCGGGTTGCTATGACGATTATGAGCAGGCCGAGATGATTATTCTGATCGGCTCCAATACGGCCTGGTGTCATCCGGTCAGTTTTCAGCGTATACGGGCGGCAAAAGAAGCCAACCCGGCATTAAAAATCGTTGTTATTGATCCCCGCCGCACAGCCAGTTGTGACATCGCTGACCTGCATTTGCCAGTCGCTAGCGGCGGTGATGCTATTCTGTTCAATGGCTTGCTACACTTTCTAAGCCAGCAAAACGCGCTGGATCAAGACTACATTGCAACGCATACCGAAGGCTTTACGGCTGCACTGAATGCCGCTACAAACAGCAGTGCCAATATCGGACAGGTTGCCGCGCAATGCCTTGTCAATGTAGCTGATTTACAATCATTTTATCAATGGTTCGCCAGTCACGAAAAAGTCATGAGCCTGTACAGTCAGGGCATAAACCAGTCTTCATCGGGCACCGATAAAGTCAATGCCATTATCAATTGCCATCTCGCCACCGGGCGAATTGGCAAGCCCGGCATGGGGCCTTTTTCACTGACCGGACAGCCCAACGCTATGGGCGGTCGTGAAGTCGGCGGCTTATCCCATCAACTGGCGGCACACATGGATTTTTCCAGCACTGACGATATAGGGCGCGTCTCGCGATTTTGGGGCACAAATAATATTGCTAAAAAACCGGGGCTTGCCGCTGTCGAACTGTTCGACGCTATTTACGAAGGAAAGCTAAAAGCCGTGTGGATTATGGGCACCAATCCGGTGGTCAGCATGCCCAATGCCGACAAAGTCAAACAAGCTTTACAGCAATGTGAGTTTGTCGTGGTTTCCGACTGTATTGCCAACACCGATACCACAGCGTTGGCGCACGTTTTGTTGCCCGCGCTGGGTTGGAGTGAAAAAGACGGCACAGTGACCAATTCCGAGCGCTGCATTTCCCGCCAACGCGCTTTATTCAGACCGGCAGGCAGCGCCAAACCGGACTGGTGGATTATCACCCAGGTTGCACGGCGCATGGGTTTTGAACAGGCTTTTCATTATCAGAACGCCAGTGAAATTTTTCGTGAACACGCCGCGCTTTCAGGCTTCGAAAATAACGCCGGGCAGGGACTACGCGATTTTGATATATCTGCATTTTCTGAAATCGATCAACACGATTATGACCTTCTGCAACCGATTCAATGGCCGGTCAATCAAGCGTATCCTCAAGGCCGGGCACGGCTGTTTGATGATGGCCAATTTTTTACCGCATCGGGTAAGGCGCAATTTATTACCATCGTACCCAGGCCGCCCGTCAATCTGCCGGATAAGGTTTACCCGCTGATATTAAATACCGGCCGCTTACGGGATCAATGGCATACCATGACCCGAACCGCCATCGCGGCTAAATTAAACCAACACAAACCCGAACCTTTTGTCGAAGTGCATCCTGTTGATGCCCAGCGCTACGAACTATTAGCCAATACCCTGGCGGCTATCGAAAGCCAATGGGGTTCAATGCTTGCGCGAGTGCAGGTCACCGATAGCCAGCAACAGGGCAGCTTGTTTGTGCCTATGCACTGGACTGAACAATATGCCAGCCAAGGACGTATGGGCGCATTAGTCAATCCTGTTGTTGACCCCGTTTCCAAACAACCGGAAAGCAAGCACACACCCGTTCGCATCAAGGCTTATCAACCCGTCTGGCAGGGCTTTATCTTGTCGCGGCGAGAGCTTAACGTTACCACGTCTGAATATCGGGTCAAAATCAAAGGTGAACAATTTTACCGATATGAACTGGCGGGTGAAACTTTGCCTGAAGACTGGCGTAGTTGTGTTCAAAAAAATCTGTGTAGCACTGCTGGCGAAAATCCCCAATGGCAGGAATATCAAGACCCAGCAAAGGGTAACTACAGGGCAGCACGCATAGTCGATAATCAGCTGGAAACCGTGATTTTTATCGCCGCTGATAATAATCTTCCTGAGCGTAGCTGGCTAACTGGCCTATTTGTAAAGTCCCAATTGGAAACACCGGAACGCATGGCGTTACTAACCGGGATACCACCCATGGGAGTTCCCGATGCCGGCATTATTGTCTGCGCCTGCTTTAACGTCGGTGAAAAAACCATATGCACGGCGATCAAGGAAAAAAATCTCAAAACCCATCAGGAAGTGGGGCTATGTCTCAAAGCAGGGACTAACTGCGGATCGTGTATTCCTGAGATTAAGGCATTGCTATAATCTAAAGGGAACCTCTAAAAATCGCACTTCGACTGTTCGACAAGCTCACAGCTCAGTGCGAACGGTAGTTTTTTGTAAATCAGCTACTTATCCGTTTATGCTGAGCCCGTCGAAGCATGAATAGGCACCTTTAGAGGCTCCCTTAAGTAATATATCCTGATTAGCAAGGAACCTCAGCCAGCACCGTCATACTGGCATGGATGCCAGTATCCAGCCACACGGATGTGAATAAAGAGTGACTAACCGGAACGACAAGCTACCCTCCATGGCACTGGATTCCGGCTTCCCTGCCGGAATGACGAACTTTTGGTGCTAGTTGAAGCAGCTTGCCAATCAGGAAAAATAACTGTTCTTTTGTTGTTCTTATTTAAGTCTTGTGATATTGTACTTAAAAACAAAAAGAGAACAGTTTAATGAAGACATTAACCCGTAAACAAAAAGAGATCGTTGATTTTCTGCAACAGAATCAGGATGTCTTTGTTCATCCCCCAACCCTCGATGAGTTGTGCGTCTTTTTAGGGCTAAAGTCACGCGGTTCTTTACACCGTCTTATTCAGGGTTTAGTTGAAGCAGACCTGATTGAACCCCTGGACCGCAAATATCCCGGCATCCGTTTAACCGAAAAAGCCAAGAAAACCGCACGGGAAACCATTCAAACGCCCAACTCACTACGTTATGTCGGTATGATTGCCGCCGGTAAGCCGATTGAGGCGATTGAAGACATCCGCTACATGAGCATCCCCGATGAAATAAAAACCGACAAACCTTGCTATGTGCTTAAGGTAAAAGGCGATTCAATGGTTGAGGAAGGTATCTACGACGGTGATTGGGTCGTAATTGAACAGCGCTGCCATGCCAGTAACGGCGAAATCGTCGTAGCCTTGGTTGATAAAGCCGAAGCCACCTTGAAATTTATTGAACAGTATCCCCATGAAACCCTGTTAATTCCGGCCAATTCCAAAATGGAAGCGTTGCATTACCATCCAACTCAGGTGGAAATACAAGGCGTCCTGGTCGGACAAATGCGCAGTTATCGTTCTCATTAACCACTGTAATTAAAAACGCGGAGAGCCACCATGAAGCAAAAAATACACATGCACGATCAAGCCTTCAATAAAGTTGAAGACATTATGAACCACTACAAAAGAAATCCTATAGAAGACTTAATGCGATTATTGAAGCAGTTTATGAAACATTCATCGGTGATTTAAATTACCTGAACTATTATAAAAAGGGATTAACCGCCCGCCTAAGCTGTTAGCTGTGGGCCGTAAGCTGTGAGCCTGTCGAACAGTCGAAGGATGGACGGCTGAACCCCATCATAGCTCAACACCTGGAGACACAAAATTGTGGCATGGGGTACGGTTTTTTCCACTCAATGCGCGGATGGTCAAGCCGCCCCAAAATATCTAAAAAATCCATTTTTCCATTTCCGTCATTTTAGTTCCCCTATTGCTCAATAACGGGTGTGATTAAAAGTGCCGTTTTAGCCCCGGCACTGGTTTGACCTGCCACCCCACATGAAATGGACGTAAAACCATGTGCAAGTGTGGTGGATTAAACCGCACTTTTAATCACCCCCTATTTTTTGAATCCCAGTAATAACCAACGGCAAAAGTAGCTATTGTCAGTAAGCCAAAAAAACCAAATGACGATAAGTCATCCTGAAAAACAAAAAACGGGGGTTTTCAACCAAATGCTTTGGTTGATTTAAACAGTACCTTCCTCAAGTATCTCTGTCTTCATTTAATTCGAGCCAGCTTAGCAACAGCAAGAGTGCTATAACTGGACATATCACCCGTCGATAAAATCCACATTTTCAATATATATCAATATATTACAAAAATACATAATTGATATATAAGCATTACCATCAAGCTTAAAAATTTCTGGCACATTACGTGCCTTTAGAAATTATCAATGTGCATTCCGCACCCTTAATATCAATACTGAGGTTAAAAGATAACAATATGGCTTATCGAGAAATTTCCCAACCTATTTTGGAAGGTTCCAAGGTAGTGCCCCAAAACTTTGAGTTTAACTTGGATGCCTCAATAGGACATATCGCCCATTGGCTTCCAGCCCAAGGACCTATTAAGGACTTTATTCACCACAATACCTTACACGCCGTTCAACATTTTCCTTTTCATGAAGGTGTGGCTGTCGCAGCAAAAATGTTTGGCGCTCGCAGTTATTTACCTTTGGAAGATTATCAAGGGATGTACCAACAGGGCCGGATTAATAATGCCGCGATTGATTGGGCTATCGAACATTCAGGATGTACAAAACAAAAACAAGAAAAGCTTCGAACAACTTTGTTTGAAAAAGATGATACCAGCCACTATCCCCCGCTCTCGTTAGCCAATCATGGCATTCGCAATGCCTGGTTGACTCAGTTGGAAGTCGATCTTAATTCGCTGGCTCATCCTGTATTGTTCCGTCTGCTGGGCAATTTTCTTGACCAGGGCATTAGCCGCTGGAGTTTGCCCAAAAATGGCGAACATTTCTGGGATTGTGTATTACGTTTAGCACAAAACAGTTTGTTGCCTCTCTACCCTTTAAACGAACCTGAAGTGCGCGAATTACTATCTGAAAATCAGGATCAGGTGATTAAAACTTGCTTGCAAAAATTAGTCGGGGATGAACAGCTTTACGAACAATATTTACTTGAAATGCTGTTGGCCCATCCCGGCTGGTCAGGTATGGTTAATGTTATCGAACAAAATCCTAAAGCACTGCTCGCCCGCCGCGAAATTTCGCTTAAGGAATTGATCGCGGTTGAACTGGCCATTGAACTGGCTTTTATGACTAAGAAAAAAGGTTCTCAGTTTTACGGGATTGCGGCATTTCCCCATCCAGTCGGCACGCCACTGCTTAAGAACGGGGCGATTAAACCGAAAATCCCTTTACACATGAAAGTCTGGCACGAAGCTATGGAATGGTCATTACATAGTGAACTGCTATTGGTGCTAAAGCCGAAAGTTATTCCAATTGTTGATCCAGCTATAAAACCTCTGCCCGAAGCTCAGGCGCTGTTTTGCATCGACGATCGTGAGTGCTCCTTAAGACGTCATTTGGAAGAAAGCAATCCTGCGATAGAAACACTGGGTGCAGCCGGTTTTTTCGGTATCGATTTTCTCTATCAAGGCCTGGATGATGCTTATCCGGTCGCCCAATGCCCTAACATCATTGTTCCCAAGCATCTCATTAAAGAAGCCGCCAGCCAACCGAAACCTGCCGATAAAAACAAAACCGGCAGCCTAAATAATATGCATTTTACAGCGCACTCCATGTTCCGGGGCTGGCTTTATACGCAAACCTTAGGCTTAGGATATGCTGTACGAATGGCATGGAATGTCTTTCGTCCCGGCTCAAAACTGCCGAATATCAGAACCTTGAGCGAAGTGGACTCACATACCCATTTGCATCTACTGCGAGAATCCGAGGAACCGACCGAAGACGGTTATTTGCTGGGTTTTTCGTTTTCGGAAATGGCGGATCGTGTAGGCGGTTTACTGCGCAATATTGGCTTGACTCAGCATTTTGCACCGCTGGTAGTAATCGTTGCGCACGGCTCCAGCAGTGTAAATAATCCGCATTTTGCAGCTTATGATTGCGGTGCGTGTTCAGGCAAACCGGGTGCGCCGAATGCCCGCGCCTTTGCCTGGATGGCTAATCATGAAGCGGTTCGCGCTATTTTATTAGAACGCGGCATCGAGATTCCGAATAACACCCGCTTCGTGGCTGCGCTCCACAATACCAGCCGTGATGAAATTACTTATTTCGATAAGCATTTGCTGGAGCTTCACCCTGCCCCAGGCTTACCTGCTTTTCAGAAGGCGATGAAAACAGCTCTGCAACGCAATGCGAAGGAACGCTGCCGCTGGTTTGAACTGGGTCCGCAATCGCAGTCCAATGAAGAAGCGCATGAGCATGTGATCGAACGCGCTTCTTCAATATTCGAACCACGTCCTGAATACAATCACTCCAATAATCTTTACGCTATTGTTGGTCGAAGGGCATTAACCCGCGATTTATTCCTGGATCGACGTGCCTTTTTGCATTCCTACGACCCGCAAACGGATCCGCAAGGCGACATTATGGTCAGGATTCTATCCGCCGTTATTCCAGTCTGCGGCGGTATCAATCTGGAATATCTGTTCTCCCGTATCGACAATTCGGTCTATGGTGCAGGCACCAAACTGCCCCACAACGTAATCGGCTTACTCGGCGTTGCCAATGGCGTTGAAGGCGATTTGCGTACCGGCTTGCCGTCACAAATGATCGAAGTTCATCAACCCGCCCGATTGTTGATCGTGGTCGAGCAAACCACCGATATTCTCAATAAAACCCTTACAAAACTGGGCGCACCACTTAAAGAATGGCTTGATAACGACTGGGTCAGATTTGTCGCTTGCCACCCGGAGAGCCGCGACCTTTTTCTGTACTCCGTTAGCGGTTGGGAAAAAGTTGAATTTGCAGACAGCTGCGAGATTCCTCAGGGAACCCTTTCGGAAAAAATCATTGTGGGACAAACAGAAACTATACCGGTACATCAATTTATTCGGAGACAAGCATGAACGGATTACTATTAACCAGTTTAGCTCTACCTTTACTGGGTTTTTTGTTGATTTTTCTATCCGAGCGGAACGAGAAAAAAATAGCATTCATCAGCTTTTTGTGCAGCCACGCAATGGGGCTCAGCATTCTTGCTTTGTTGATCCTGTGGGCCATTGCCGGTTTTCCTAACCATGAATACAATTGGTTTACGCTGTATGAAACCGACGACTATAGCTTTCCAATCTTGTTTTATCTGAACCGGGTCAGCGCTGTTTATTTGTTTTGCGTATGGGCTATTTTCTCGATTATCGTCAAATATTGCCGTGTCTATTTGCATCGGGAAGCCGGTTACAAACGCTTTTTTCTGACTATCTTCGGCTTTGTGTTCGGACTGAATCTGGTTATCTTGGCCGGTTCTATCGACATCTTGTTTGCGGGTTGGGAAATAGTCGGCATCGCCTCGTTTTTGTTGATCGCCTTCTACCGGCACCGCGTACAACCGGTGCGCAATGCTTTAAGAGCTTATTCTATTTACCGGTTTTGCGATATCGGCTTATTGCTAGGCGCCTGGATGAGTCATCTGTTGTTTCACGAAAGCCAGCATTTCAGTCAATTAGCAGATTTATTTAATAACCCGGCCATGCCTCCAGCTGGCTACGCCTCATTATTTCTGGTATCGACTCTAATTCTAATTGCGGCCTCCGGCAAATCGGCGCAGTTCCCTTTCTGCTTTTGGCTACCAAGAGCTATGGAGGGGCCAACGCCTTCCAGCGCTATTTTTTACGGTGCTTTATCGGTACATTTAGGCGTATTTTTATTGCTGAGAACGACTCCGATATGGTCTTACCATTATTTAACCCGCTTTAGCGTATTTGTAATTGGTCTACTGACAGTCATAGTGGCCAGCATTTCCGAAAAAACACAGTCGAATATCAAAGGACAAATTGCTTATGCCTCGATTACCCAGGTAGGATTCATGTTTATGGAGCTGTCTCTGGGACTTGAAACGCTGGTGCTGGTGCATTTTCTAGGCAATGCATTTTTACGTTGCTATCAATTATTGGTTTCACCCTCCATCGTTGCGCATTTGTTAAGAGTAGAAGGTTCAACCGATACCGATTTTTATATCAGAAACCATTCAAGATTCCAGTTTCTCCCTGCATCGCTACGCAACACATTGCCGGAGGTCTTACAAAACACGCTTTATGTCTTCTCATTACAAGAAGGCAACCTGGAACTATTGGTGCGTTCTGTGCTTTGGAATCCATTAAAAGGCATAGGTGGAACCATCAATAAACTAAACCCCTGGCTAAAACTCCTTTATGGTTTAGGAGGTTTCGCGTTAGTCGGGCTCATTATCGTAAAGACGGGTATCAATACCAAATATTTGGCGATACCGATATCCGTATTTATGGTGCTCTCTTCGTTGAGTGCTTTTAGTCAAAAGCACAGCCCTATAAGCGTCTGGAATGCCATCAGCTTTAGCTCCATTTTGGCTGGCGTGGCGGTTTGGTTTTTAAATCCATCCGCATTGTTCGATGTAATGATCTTTGCCAGCGGCATTATCCCTGCATGGATCTTAGGGATAGTCGTCTTAACCAAATTGCTTAAAAATGAATATCTTGACGATTCGCCATTCGCCTATCGGGCAATGGCGGAAACACAACCAAAACTATCATTGCTTTTGTTTCTGAGTTTTCTTGGATTGGTCGGATTTCCTATTTCTCCTGCGTTCCTCGGTGAAGATTTATTGCTTTCTCATGCCAGCAGCCATGATCCCTGGTTTGCGCTACCTATCACCGTCGCTTTCGTTATCAACGGTATCGCGGCGGCGCGTGTGTTCCAAAGGCTATGTATGGGCCGACCGGCTGAACTTAATGTCATGGCAGAGGATATGGATACTGAAGTACAGCATTAAATTGAAATACCAGCCTGCATAGATAATAAAATTATAAAAAACGACTAGTTACTACATCAATAATCTTAATTAAAGGTAATGCTCATGAACAAAATCAAAAATACTATCCTTTTAAGCGCCTTATTACTCGCCCAACCCATATTAAGTTTTGGTGCGCCAACGACCAACATCGATGGCACCTGGGGGTCAGTTATTTTACAAGGCAATTTTAAGGCTTTGTCGCCTGATCTCAGTAAATTTAAATGGCAGCTCATGAACCAAACGCGTACCCGTGATGACTCCCCCAGTGGACAAAGATTCACAGAGAACCTGTTGTTTGGACAACTCGGCTATCAATTAACTGATAACGCCTCCGTTTGGCTCGGTTATGTACATGACTGGATCAGTCCGCTAGATAAACTTTCTTATCAGGAAAGCCGCCCTTACCAGGACTTGCTCTGGAACCCAAAACTGGGTGAATTCAAGTTCACCAGCCGTACCCGTTTTGAGGAACGCATTAACCAGACTACAGGTAATACCGGCTATCGGGCCAGACAATTATTGCAAGTCAGCCATCCTCTACCGTTTTTGAATGGCTTAAGTGCTTATGTTGGCGATGAAGTTTTGGGTTACATAAACCAAAATAACTTCGGTAAGCAAGGTTTTAGCGAAAATCGTGTTTTAAGCGGATTGAGCTATCAATTTACGCCTAACTTTGGAGCGGACTTGGGCTATCTGGGCCAATACATCGACAACAAAAAAGGTAATAATTTGTACACTCATAATGTACAAGTCAATTTTATATATAAATTTTAGTTCACTGCCTGAAAGGCAGCGAGCGCAATCATTAACCGATTACACTCGCTATAATCTTGCAAAGCCCACGCTTTATATCTCAGAACCGTTTGAATTTAACAAGCGTTATTTTACAAAATGTTCAGCGACTAAATTACTCTCCAATTGCTTAATCTCTTCAAAAGCGGGGACAAGATTATTAAAAAATTGCTCAGTACAATGAGTCCAAGAATAGTTGAGGGCATAATTTCGACAGTCCTGTGGGTCTAGCTGCAAAGCTTCAGTCACTGCCTTCTTTAAATCTTCATCAAGCTTACCCACTTTATCGCTGGTAATCACATCCACAGGCCCCGTTACCGGAAAAGCGGCAACAGGTATGCCGCTGGCTAACGCATCAAGCATAACAATGCCAAAGGTATCGGTACGACTGGGAAATACAAACACATCAGCAGCGGCTACATGGCTGGCTAAGGGTTCACCAGACAAAAAACCAACAAAAACAGTTTCAGGAAAACTGGCTTTAAGTTCTTCCAGCTGCGGACCGTCACCCACCACAACTTTTGTCCCTGCAATATCCAAGGACAAAAAAGCGGCGATATTCTTTTCGATGGCTACTCTTCCAACAAACATGGATATAGGGCGATGGAATGATAAAAAAGCTTTATCTCTCGGATAATAGAAATCAGGATCCACACCGCGAGCCCAGCGAACCAGATTATTTTTAAATCCCCTTGCATTCAAATCCAATTCTACCGACTGAGTAGCTACCATGACATTTATTGCAGGTGCATGAAACCAACGCAAAAAACCGTAACCCCACGATACAGGGATTTTAAATCGTAAATTAACGTATTCCGCAAATAATGTATGAAATGACGTAGTGAATGCCAGATCGTGTTTAAGGCAATATCGCCTCGCAGCTATTCCTAAAGGCCCTTCTGTAGCAATGTGAATGCGCTGAGGGTTAAATTCATCCATTAACCTGCTTAATTTTCCATAACAGGCAAGCGATAATCGAATTGAGGGGTAAGTCGGGCAGGGAATTGTTTTAAACTGATCTGGGGTAATGAGTTTAATTTGATGTCCCGATTGTTCCAGAGTCGAACAAGTGTTTTGGATAGTCGTCACAACACCGTTTATTTGTGGATGCCAGGCATCAGTAATAAACGCAATTCTTAATGTCATAGTTACACCTGGATGGTATCCGTTTATACTCAATAACCCGGCATCGATTGTCACCGGTGCTGATTCTCTAATTCACCACTTTGGATTTTCGAACCCGCATGATAAATCGCCAAATGTATATGCTAAAGAGTGAATATGACTTTTTAATGAAAAAATAATTTTTTATGATTTTTCCAGTTTTGAACTGGTTAATTGATTAATTGCGTGCTGTGATCTCTTTTTTCTATAGCCAATTTTATCGCGCTAAAAACATGGGGGCATAGCTATTCGGAGCCATATACTTCAACAGTGGTTTGCACGCAATCTCAAATTTTTCCCAATTTTATTTATGCCGTCATTAGCCTGTCATAACTTGCATTAATAATAGCACCTGATTTGAAGAATCAGGGTTCGCTAATATGTTGAATGAATATCAAAAATCTCGCCGCACCTTCATCAAAACTGCCAGTTTCGCATTAGGTGTCGGCGTTGTTTCTTCAGGGGCTGAGTTAAACAGCATGGCGGCCTCTTTGAACACTACGGCAATAGCAGACTTGCCTGATTTGAAATATGGCATTCAATTTGGCGATGTGCTTGCGGATCGGGCTATCGTTTGGAGCCGAGCCGACCGCCCGGGCAGAATGATTGTCGAATACAGCTTTAATCCTGATTTTATCGATTCAAAAGTGATACAAGGCCCCTTAGCCCTTGAAAATACGGACTATACCGCTCGTATCGATTTGACCGGATTGCCTTCCGGCCAGGATATTTTCGTTAAAGTCACGTTTCAGGAATTAACTAATCGCCAGGTTTTGAACAAGGCAAATTCCGGTCATTTTCGCACTGCCCCGAATCATGCGAAAAACATTCGTTTTCTCTGGTCTGGAGATACCTGTGGTCAAGGATGGGGGATTAACCCGGATATTGGCGGGATGAAAATTTATGAAACCATGCGTTTAACTGATCCCGATTTTTTTATCCATTGTGGCGACAACATCTACGCCGACTGTTCTATCCAGGAGACCCAAATAATTCATGAAACGGGGGAAATCTGGCGCAACATCATAACCCCTGAGGTCACCAAGGTGGCTGAGACTCTGGACGAGTTTCGCGGCCGCTATAAATACAATTTGATGGATCACAATTTGCGCCGCTTTAATGCGGAAGTACCCACAATTTGGTTATGGGACGATCACGAAGTCACTAATAATTGGTCGCCTTCAAAAGACTTAGAAAGCGATACTCGCTACACCGAAAAGAATATAGCCGAACTCATGTCACGAGGCGCCATTGCAGCATTGGAATATGCGCCTGTCCGGTATCACCCGGCAAACGAAAATCAGCGTATTTACCGCAAATTACCGTATGGGCCACTGCTGGACATATTTGTTCTGGATATGCGCTCCTATCGCGGGGCGAATAATTATAATCGCCAGGAACAGCCCGGTGCTGATACTGATTATTTAGGACGTGAACAGTTGAACTGGCTGAAAACCGGCTTAAAAAACTCGACTGCTCTATGGAAAGTTATTGCCGCAGATATGCCTATCGGTTTGCAGTCAGGCGATGGCTCAGATGAGCTGAAACGGCCACAATTTGAAAGCTTCTCTAACGGTGACGGCCCGGTTTTAGGACGTGAGTTTGAAATGGCGGAATTACTTGCCTTCGTCAAACAGGAACAAATTGCGAACATGGTTTGGTTTACTGCCGATGTCCATTACTGCGCCGCACATTATTATGACCCTGACAAAGCCCAGTTTAAAAATTTCGAACCTTTCTGGGAGTTTGTTTCCGGCCCTTTGAACGCCGGTAGTTTTGCCCCTCATCAGCTTGATAATACGTTCGGCCCCCAAGTGGTATTTCAAAAAGCGTCGCCCAGTCCAAACCTGTCGCCTTTGTCAGGTCTTCAGTTTTTTGGTCAAGTTGATATTGACAGCGATAGCCGGATAATGACTGTCACATTAAAGGATATAGCCGGTGATACCCTGTTTATACAGGACATTTATCCTTCACTAAGCTGAGGTTGCTGACTTTATAAATCTGCGATAGAACCGAAAATAACCATGCTATAAAAGTTAATCTTAAGTAGTTCTGCTGTATGCCAGAAAAAAGATACTGTCTGATTGTTAATGAAATAACCGGGAGTGGTGCATGTCAAAAAAAGCTACAATGAAAACCTCTGAAAGAGAAATTATCTATCGTAGAAGAGATGGTCGAAAAATCATTAAAAATGAAGATTTTGAAGTACTTAACATAGTTGACCTAGTTGTAGAAAGAAAAGTTTTAGAACCCTTACAAGCCCTTACAAAAGCACAAGGTGCATACATAAATGCCATTCTCGATAACGTAATCACCTTCGGTATCGGCCCTGCCGGTACGGGAAAAAGCTACGTCGTCGCCGGATTAGCGGCTGATATGCTCAGAGAAAAGAAGATCGACAGGATTTTGCTCACTCGACCTGGTGTTGAGGCGGGTGAGAAGTTTGGCTTTATCCCCGGAGAGCTGGAAGAGAAATACGCACCTTACATTGAACCCTTTCGAGATATATTTAATGAAAGATTGGGTAGATCACAAGTAGACTATTTAATAAAGCACAAACGTATATGCGCCATGCCGATAGCCTTTATGCGCGGGCGTACTTTTAAGAACTGTTGGGCTATTTTGGATGAAGCGCAGAATACAACCCCAAGCCAAATGAAATTATTCTTAACGCGGATTGGTGATAACTGTAAGGTCATCATCGATGGTGATATAGAACAGAAAGATATATCCACTCAATCCGGACTTTCGGACGCCGTTAGTAGACTCAAGCACACGAAAAAAGTAGGAATAGTAGAATTTACGGTTGACGATGTCGTTCGTTCAGGAATTGTAAAAGATATTATTAGAGCTTATTCCAACTGATGGATTTTTAGCTAATGGCATTAACGGTTAAGGGAACCTCTAAAAATTGCACTTCGACTGTTCGACAAGCTCACAGCTCAGTGCGAACGATGGTATTTGTAAATCAGTGACTTATCCGTTTATGCTGAGCCTGTCGAAGCATGAATAGGCATTTTTAGAGGTTCCCTTAAGTTAAATCGAATCATGTATTGGAAAGCCCACTTTTTCAGAGAGAAGGTGAGCGAATTACCAACTTAAATACTTAACTTAACAGCCGTCTTTTCTTGCCGCTTAAAACACCAGAGAATATCAAGCATTATTAGGGAACTTTGAGTTTCTTTTCAAATTCTGACTGATTCAAATGGCGCACATCTTCGCCTTTAATCATATAAACCAGATGTTCGCAGATATAAATGGAAAGATCGCCAATTTTTTCCAGTGCGCGAACTGTCCAGATCATTCGGAGCATTACGCTATTGAGGCTGTGAAAGTATTAGTGTGTGGAATAAAAAAACATGTTTTTTTATTCCAGTCTTAAGCAAAAAAATTCACTTGAAAAATGGCAAAAACGTTTTTAAGCCTGTTTTCAGAATACTTTAACAGCCGCCAATCAATCTTAAAACCGTTGCCCTGGTTTGAGAAATTTGGCTAACTCCGGATTTTAACTAATATCCCCTGAAAAACCGTCCAACTGCAAAGCTTTAATCATTATAGCAAGCTCGGCCCGTTGCTGTTTTAATGGCACCAACTCCGCTTCAAGGGCGGCAATATTTTCATCAACGCTACCTTTGGAACCGTTAATTTTTTTCAATAACAGCAAATGGTTCTCAATTTGCTTTTTATGATCCTTAATTTGATTCATTAACGGCATCAAAACCCCTTGGCACCACGCCACCGCATCTTTATGCGCCTGTTGTAGAACCTCTCTAGCATTAGCTATCAGAGTGCTATAAAGTTTATCTACAACAATGCTTTGTTGAGTCATTGTTACTTTAGAGCTGGTACGAAAGGCTTCGCCTTGCTCAAAAATTTGCTCCAGCTCAATTTGATATTGCTTAATGAAAAATAGCGGCGGCTCTATTCCTTTAAAGTCGTGCCCGTCACTAAATTTTTTGTGTATCACATTAACCAGCCGATGTGTTTCGTTAGTAATATCAATAGCGTCGTATAAAAGATCACGCAAGTTATCAAACAATTTACGCATAGTTTGCTTCATACCGTAAGTTGTTAGATTCCCTGTCATCTCATGCTTAGTATTTCTAATAATCAGGTCAACTTTTTCGATGGATAATGCGTCAATTAACATCTTGGCCTGAACAATAAAAACCCGGCGGCTAGCCTGAAAATTCTCAATATTGGCCGTATAAAGGTTCTGATTGTCGCGGGTATCCGCCATCAACTTACCCATTAAATCCTGATTTTGAAAATCTATTTTCTTTAATTCATTCAGTTGATTAGTTGTTTGTGATAATGATATGCTGGTCAAACTAGACGACTCATTAACTAAAAAGCCAATATCGCGGGTGACTGTACCCATCAAAATATTGCGTTTCTGTTTTATAATATCGCTGGAAAGATAAGTCTCTAATGATTTCAGGCGGCTTCGTTTAAACAAAGCATCATCGTCTTTAATTTTAGCTAACAGGGCCTGCTTGGCTGAAACAGGAAATATTGCATTTTCGTTTATTTTTAAAATAGCCGCCGATGCAGAGACCTGAGACTTAATAGACTTTTCATACTCGGCAAGCCCGGCCAAATCATCCCACATGGTATCGATTTTATTCATAACGACGGCCAAACCTTGCGTTTTTTCGCCATGCGCACGGCAAATATGTGACAGCCACATATCCATATCACTTTTTGTAACACCCGTATCTGCCGCAAGAACAAAAACAATCGCTTGGGCGCTAGGTAACATATTTAACGTTAATTCAGGCTCAGTCCCCAGGGCATTCAAACCGGGCGTATCAATAATTGCCAGCCCTTCTTTTAATAAAGGATGCGCGTAGCTGATTAAGGCATGACGCCAGCGGGGTATTTCCACTTTTTCAGGATTAACAATACCTTGTGCAGCCGCTTCGCGTTCATTCCATAATCCGAGTTTTTCAGCGAGCTGCCTATCGACTTGTTTTGTTGCGACAAGCTCTTGAAAAGCTTCCTGCATTTGTGCAGGCGAGTCAATATCAAGCCTGATCTGAATCCATTGCTCCGGCTTTTGCTTAAATTCCGCCAATGACATGTCCTCAAGGCGCGATTCAATAGCCAGCAGACGAATATAATTGCCGCCCTGGTGATCATAAAAAAGCTCTGTTGGTGCCATAGTAGTGCGCCCCGGAGAAGACGGGAGCAACCTGACACCGGTTTCGGCAAAAAACAGGGCATTAATCAACTCGGACTTACCTCGTGAAAATTCAGCGACAAAAGCGATGGTAATGCGGTCTGCTTGCAGGTTAGTGAGAATATTTAAAATGGTATTGGTGCTATAAGAGTCGCTCATGCCATAGCGATCACGCCACTGGTGATACATTTCAATAGCCTGTATGAGTTTTGCACGCCATTGGGAATATTCGTGCATTTTGTCTTTAAATTCAGGGGTGCTCATGAGAAGCCTATTTTTACCAACACAGTGATCGAGATATTAAAATTAATAGCGGATATGAAAGATTGTAGTATAAATTTCAAAAATAGTTAGTTTGATCTTCCAGTGCCGCGAATTATATATTCATTACGCCATAAAGGCGCTGATAATCTCTTATGGCATTGACATAAACGCTGGCATCAACTGTTAAATAGTCGATAATATTCTCCAGCGTAATGATTGCAATAACCGGCATGTCAAAACTCGCCTTGATTTCCTGAATAGCGGAACTGTTGTTTAGCCCCTTTTCCTGCCTGTCCAGAGCAATCAAAACACCTGCTGGAGTAGCACCGGCAGTCCTGATGATGTCCACCGATTCCCTGACTGATGTACCGGCAGTAATAACATCATCCAGGATAATGACCTTGCCTTGTAGCGGCGCACCCACCAGGCAACCGCCTTCGCCATGATCTTTTGCTTCTTTACGGTTGAACGCAAAGGGAATGTCGCTAGCAGTTATCTGAGCGTAGGCGATAGAGGTAGCGCTTACCAATGGGATACCTTTATACGCAGGCCCATAAAGAATATCCGGCTTAATGCCGGATTGAATTAATGCCTGAGCATAAAAATGCCCCAGCTTCCCCAGTTGAGCGCCGGTATTAAATAAGCCGGTATTGAAAAAATATGGACTGATGCGACCGGACTTTAACAGGAATTCGCCAAATTTTAATACGCCGCAATCCAGCGCGTAGGTAATGAAGTCTTTTTGATAATCAAGCATGATAAGGTAACAAGGTAAAAGGTAAGGAACTATCCAGTACTTAGGAAAATAGCACACAGATGACACGGATTTGACGGATAAACGCTGATAAAGCTCTGCTTTTTCATAAAGATATACGGATAAAGGTAACTTCTCAATACCCACAGGTAGCCGCAGCCCGAATCAAATCAGGTAGCGGTGGAATGTTGTTTGCGCCCAGCAGCCTATCCTTAA
>JAYTJI010000202.1:0-21068 GCA_043731245.1 Methylococcaceae bacterium
AAAGGCACAGATTGAGTCATTACGCTCCGCTGAAGTCTCGACCGGTAAGCAAATTGATCGCCTGCAAATACAACATCAACTTTCGCTTGAACGGATTGCCGATCTGGAGCAAAAACTGCACCAAACACTCACCCCGCTGGATGAAGAAAAACAGCAATTGGAGCAGCGAAAAAGCGACAAGGATCAACTGGAAGCAACCTTAAAAAAACAGCGCCAGTTACAGGAGGCGCTCGAACTGGAAGTAACCCGGTTGTCTGAAGATCATACCCGAACACAAAGAGCATTGGACAAACAGAAAGAAGCTTTAGATACTATTCGTTTCGAATTGCAAGAAAGTAAAGTTCGCCAGCAAACCGTCAATGAACAACTTAAAGAAATTGACGCAGATGCCGAGCAGGTGTTAAAAACCCTGCCCGATCAGGCCGAAGAACCACGCTGGAAAAGTAAAGTTGACGATTTATCGACTCAAATTGAACGCTTGGGTACGATTAACCTGACTGCCATAGAAGAATACAAGTCTCAATCCGAGCGCATGAACTTTTTAAATGAACAACATGCCGACCTGATTGAAGCTTTGCAAATACTGGATCAAGCGATTAGTAAAATTGATAAAGAAAGTAGGCTGCGTTTTAAGGAAACATTCGATAAAATAAACGCCGGATTACAGGAGAAGTTTCCAAAACTATTTGGCGGCGGGCAAGCCTATCTGGAATTAACCGAGCAAGACTTGCTGGAATCGGGCGTTAATATTATTGCCAGACCGCCCGGCAAGCGCAACAGCTCCATTCATTTGTTGTCGGGTGGAGAGAAAGCATTAACAGCGGTAGCGCTGGTGTTTTCAATTTTTGAACTCAATCCTGCACCTTTTTGCTTATTAGATGAGGTTGATGCGCCTCTGGATGATGCAAATGTCGGGCGGTTTTCAAAAATGGTAGAAGAGATGTCGGCATCTGTACAGTTTTTGTATATTTCGCATAACAAAGTCACTATGGAAATTGCAAAACAACTGGCAGGTGTTACGATGAAAGAGCCGGGCGTGTCCCGAATGGTCGCAGTTGATATTGAAGAAGCAGTGAGTCTGGCGGAAATCTAATGGATAAAGAATTATTAAGAATTGTAATTATCGCAACCGGTCTCATAATCATTATGGGCATGTTGACATGGAGTTATTTAAGAAATAAAAAATCACAAGAAGACCTGGATTTTGATGATGATCAGGAACTCAAAAGTTCGCCTGATAAATCATTGGACATTCAAAATGATGCTTTTTTTGACATGGATAATGATGGTTTTTTTGCAATGGATGATGATCCATCAGCGGGTGCAGATCATCATTTTTTTGATCAGGATGACGCTGTTTATGAGCCTGAAGAAGATGACCTTGAACCAGCGCCGCGTGCAACAGTTCCTGACGTTATCCAGTTCAGCCTTATCGCTAAGACAGACGAAGGTTTTAACGGTATTGACGTGGTTAATGCCTTTAAAATAGCCGGGCTTGAATACGGCAACCTGAAAATCTACGAACGCCTGGACGCTAACCGGCTGGTCGACTTTGGCGTTGCCTGTATGGTTGAACCGGGCACTTTTCCGGATAGCAACCTGGACTCATTCTACTGCCCGGGACTGGTATTTTTTATGCAGCCCGGCGCAGTCGATGATGCACAAGCTGTTTTTGATGACTACATAGATACGATTCAACTTATCGCTATGGGCTTGGATGGCGATATCCTCGATCATCGCAGACACCCATTGACCGACACCACAATTCAATCCCTACGGCAGGGCTTGTAAATCCAAGGGGCGAGGTTCAAGCTGCAAAAGCATGAATCTTTCCCCTCCCCTACTTTTTAAACCCTTAATCATGAATCTTGCCTATAAAGATCTTGTTGCCAAAATCAACCAGTGGGATCATGAGTATTATGTTCTCGATAACCCTACAGTTACTGATGCCGAGTACGATCAAACTTTCAGAAAACTGCTGGACATGGAGGCCGCAAACCCGGAACTAATCACCGCAGAATCACCCTCCCAACGCGTCGGCGCAAAACCGATAAGCGAATTCCGCAAGGTAGAACATACCGTAAAAATGCTCTCCCTAGCTAATGCTTTTTCTCTCGAAGAAACCTGTGATTTCTTTGAAAAAGCCGCCAAAGACCTGGACGAAGAGCCATCATCACTGGCACTATTTAGTGAGCCTAAGCTTGATGGTCTGGCGATAACTATCCATTATGACAACGGGTTACTCTGCTATGCTGCCACGCGCGGTGACGGGCAAGTGGGCGAAGATGTTACGCACGCTATAAAAACTATAAAATCTGTGCCTATCAAACTGGCAAGCAATAACCCGCCCGAAAAACTGGACGTGCGCGGTGAAGTATTCTTGCCCAAAGCGGCTTTTGAAAAACTTAACCGGCAGGCGCAACAAAACGGCAGCAAAGTCTTTGTTAATCCGAGAAATGCCGCTGCTGGAACCATCCGGCAAATGAACCCTAAAATTGCCGCCGGGCGTGATTTGCAATTTATCCCTTATGGCATAGGCGAATATCAAGGCGAACGTAAATTTACAAGACATTCTGAAATCCTCGATTATTTGCATTCGATAGGCTTTAGAAAAAACCCGCATTGTTACGCTTTTTCCGGCAGTTTTGATGCGTTTGAAAAAAACTATCTCATCATGGAACAAGCCAGAGAGAAACTGCCGATGCAGATTGACGGCATCGTCTACAAAATAGATTCCTTAAAGTTGCAAGCTTCCCTAGGTTTTATTGCACGCTCCCCCAAATGGGCAATCGCCAGAAAATTTCCCGCGCAAAATGACGTTACTCAACTATTGGCGGTTGATTTTCAGGTGGGGCGTACTGGTGTGGTAACACCCGTCGCCCGGTTGGAACCCGTTTTTGTAGGCGGCGTAACTGTCAGCAATGCAACTTTGCACAATATGGATGAAATTGAACGCCTGGGGCTTTGTATCGGTGACAGCGTCGAAATCCAACGCGCGGGCGATGTCATTCCAAAAGTTGTTAAAGTGATGACACAAGGCGTTCACAGAAAGCCGATAATCATGCCTGAACGTTGCCCTGTTTGTGACGCTGCTGTTGAAAGGACGGAGGGGCAAGCGGCTTTCCGTTGCACCGGCGGTTTAACGTGCGCCGCTCAAGGCGCTGAGCGCATCCGGCATTATGCCTCGCGTAAATTTATGAATATCACCAATCTGGGCACTAAACTGATTGAATTGCTTTACAGTAAAGGCACACTTAAAACTATTGCCGATATTTACAGCCTTAAACTTAGTGATATTGCCGCCCTGGAAGGACAAGGCGAGAAAAGCGCTCAAAATGTGCTGGATTCCATCGCAGCCTCAAAACTAACAAAACTGGGCACATTCCTGGGCGCACTGGGCATACACGAAGTCGGTGAAGAAGGTGCAAAAAACATCGCCAAGTATTTTAAAAACCTGGATGCCATTGCCAACGCATCGTTTGAAGACCTGATGCAAGCACCCAATATTGGCCCGGTGACGGCTAGCAATGTCGTCAATTTTTTTAAGGACGCAAAAAACCAGGACATTATTGCAAAAATCATAGCAGCCGGAGTGAACTGGGAAGATGAAAGCGCTGAACCTGCTGGGCAACAAATCCTAGCCGGACAAACCTGGGTGTTGACAGGTACATTGCAGCACATGACCCGCGATGAGGCTAAAGCGTTACTCGAAAGTTTAGGGGCTAAAGTGGCGGGTTCGGTATCAAAAAAAACCAGCTGTGTTGTCTCAGGCCAGGATGCAGGTTCTAAATTAACTAAAGCGGAATCATTGGGCGTTAAGGTAATAGATGAAGCCGAGTTTTTGGCGAAATTTAGCTTGGTTCTTTCGGCTTAAGGCAGGGGAATTCGATTGGTATTACGCCGAGCGAGCGTCCACTCCAATTCCTTCTTGAAAGGTATAATTAAACCGACTAATTTGTGACACCGCTATCACCTTAGCGGAATAGGCAAAAATTGCGACCATTTAACCTCACCGCCAACTTCATCCTTACTAGGTAGCGTTGCTGCATCCCAACCGCCACCCAGAGCTTTAACAAGAAGTACAGCAGCGCTTAAGCGTTGCCCCTGAAGATCAACAGCCGTTTTCTCATTTGCGAGAGCAGCCGCCTGGGCTATCATGACGTTAAGATAACTGACAGTCCCTGCCTGGTATTGGTTTGTTGTTAGCAGAACGGCCTTATGCGCAGATTCCACCGCCTTGTTTTGAACCAGCAACTCTTGTTCCAGAATGCGTAGTGCAGATAAATTATCTTCAACCTCCTGAAAGCTAACTAGAACAGCCTGACGATAAGCTGCTACGCTGGCATCGTAAGCATCGATGGCTTGTTGCATTTGTGCGCCGCGAGCACCACCATCAAATAAGGGGATTGCGAGTGCCGCAGGCCCCAGAGCCCAATACCGTGCAGCAGAAGTCAGTAAGTTTGCAAGCTGATTGGATTGTTGACCATTAGTAGCCGCGAGATTCAGGGTAGGAAAATAAGCCGCTTTGGCTACGCCAATCTGCGCATTGGCGGCGGCAGCTTGACGTTCAGCGGCAGCGATGTCCGGTCTTCGTTCTAAAAGTTGTGACGGAACACTGACTGGAATCACCGGTATTATTGAATTCAGTGGAGCAACCGTAATCGTTAGTTCGGCGGGAGTTTTGCCGATTAATATTGCTATAGCGTGTTCAAATTGCGCCCGCTGTACGCCAAGATTGAGCATTTGCGCCCGTGCGGATTCAAGTTGGGTTTCAGCCTGGACGATCTCCGCTTTGGCGGCTATCCCTGCTGAGTAACGGTTTTGGGTGATTTTGAGTGTTTTTTGATAGGTTTCAACGGTATCGTTCAATAGTTTTATTTGCGCGTCGAGCGCCCGTAATTGAAAGTAATTTTGGGCTAGCGTGGCTTGGGTAGACAAGCGCAATGCTTGTAAAGTGGCAGCGCTGGCTTGGGCTGTTGCTTCACTGGATTCGACTTGTCTGCGTACACTGCCCCATAAATCCGGCTCCCATGCGGTGCTTAATGCCGCTCCAAACAGATTCCTGACACCACGAACCGCCACGCTTTGTCCGCTTGCAGCACGGAAACGGTTGGCGGTTGCAGTACCGGTGGCAGTTGGAAAATAAGCGGCTGTTGCCGATTGCACGAGCGCTTGGGATTGTCGATATTGAGCTTCGGCCTGAGCGATAGATTGATTAGCAATATCAACTTGCTCTGCCAAAGTATTCAGATAAGAATCCTTGAATATCTCCCACCATTTACCGGGTAGTTCGTGATCACGCGGTTGCGCTTGTTTCCAGCCTTTAAGTTCTTTGTATTTTGCAGGAGCAGCGCTAACCGGACGCCGGTAATCCGGCCCTACCGTACACGCAACGAGCATTAACGGGCAGATAACGGTTAACAACCGTAAATTTACAGCCCTACTATCCTTTGTAATTGATTTGGCGAGGTTTTTACTGTTCATTTTTTTAAAAAACGCCATCGCATCCATCCTTTTCAATTATCTAAACGGGCGACAAATATAGCTATTAACAAACAAGTAGTCAAAATGATGAAATTACGTCATCACAGTCGAGTAGGACTATTCATAAAATATACTATCTATTTAATCACTAATAAAGACAAGTCACCCAATTTTTTACGCAGTTCCTTAGCGTAGCGAGGTTCTGTGACGCCGCAGTCATTCTTGCCATTGCCAATATCAAATCCTGCACACACAAAAATTCAACGTATTCAATTTGACGTATAAAAGGTTCCGAATAGTTAATCAAGTGATAAAAACAGGTGTTGACTATCTAAATGATAATGATTATCATTCGTATTAAATAAAGCCCGATCTGGTTCCACTATGGAAAATAACTTGGTACGCATAGCAATATCAGCAAACACCCTGGCATCACTCATTGAAAACCAATGTATCCATGCCGTGGATTTTAAGTGCCTGGATATTGACTCGAAAAAAACGGTTTGGAAATTATTTCTGTCCACTGTGCAATTAACAAAAAAGAATAAATCAGAATATCAGGAGAATAGTTATGTCTGATAACGAAAGCCAAGAGGTGTTATTAATGGCTATTGAATATTTGAAAATTCAATATGACTCCCTACAAAATCCCTGCATTGCCCTGCACATTTCCCGATACTATCACTTACTTAGCTTGTTAAATATTGCCAAAAACAGGCAAAAAAGTTACGCAAAACACGCAAAGTCATGGCTGACTTGCCACATAACTGACCCCAGGCATTCCCAAAAAATGCAAAATCGGCTTAATGATTTTGTTCAGCTTCATGAATGCAACTCACTAACACACTAAAGGAAAAACCGTGGAACAAAATATTGATAGCATCGCAACGCTCATTAAAGAGAAAAAAACGGATGATTTATCATTTGTTAAATTACATTCAACCCTCTGCTTTTTAATGACGCGGTTTCATAAGGATCAATGCCCCAAGCTTGCCCAATTTATTGTCAGTCATATTCGTCTGGTGATTGAGCATCCTGATGTGGTCGATTCCCCTCATTGTAGAACCCTATATTTAGGGCTGCTACAACAATGGCAAAACATAACCATGATTTTGCTAAAAAAAAAGACAACTACTTCAAAAGAGAGGAGAAGCACGCATTAGTTCGTAGAAAGCGGCAAACTGGCGTTGACATTGCTAACGATAATCATTACTATTTCTATTAATGAATAAAAAATTTTTTGAACCCATTTCCTCCACAACCCTAGAACCTTGTGTACACCAAGGCGCAGCACAGGCTTCACGGCCTCGTTTGCACAGCAAGGAGCTTTTTGGAACAGCACGCGAGATTGTCATCGAACATGCGGGCGATGAATACCGATTGCGTTTGACCCGTCAGGGCAAGCTCATCCTGACCAAGTAATCGGACGTGGTTATGCCCAATTTTTTGACCACTGCCATTAGTTTTAAAATTATTTTTTTAGCCAATCAGTAATGGATAGAGGATATTCAACCATGCAAAAACAATCTGCCATATTCATAATGATGCTGTGCTTGAGTTTTGCCGGTGAAGCAGGGGAGGAGACGCTGACTGATGAACAACAGCTTGGAAGGCTGCTCTATAAAGATAAAAATTTATCATTGAACAGAAATCAGTCCTGCGCAAGTTGTCATAGTCTAAGACCAGTGCATCAACGAAACAACTTCCCTGCATTGGTGGTTCCGGGGTTTGTTCATCCGGAAAATGCTGGCAAAGGCACAGCTGTTGCACCCGGCTCCATTCCTGGTGCAACAGGCTCCTTAAATACGCCCAGTGTCGGTTATGCGGCGTTTAGTCCACTGTTTCATCAGGATGAAGAAGGGCTGTATATAGGGGGGCAATTCTGGAATGGCCGTGCCAGAAATTTAATCGAACAAGCTAAAAGACCTTTTCTAAATCCAGTCGAAATGGCAATGCCCAGCGAGCGGTCAGTAGTCAGTCGATTAAGGGAAAACGAAAGGTACAGAAAATTGTTTTGGCAAGTTTATCGTTTGGATTTAGCTGCTGTGCCTTATATTAAAGCTTACATTCAACTCATAAGTGCAATTTTTAGAGGTTGCTTTAAGGGATCACAAGACCGAGTTTTTCAAACAACACAACGGGTGATTCAAAACACATTTCCTTGGTTTTCATATCAACAGCAACTTGAATGCTATAACCTTTGGTGAGTCTTGAACCCGTGTGTTTATCCGCAATAAGGTAATCTAGTTTCAAGCGGTTCTCCCATTCAACTATTTCCGTACGCAAAGTAATAATCTGCCCAAACACGGCAGGCTTAATGTATCGGATCCTAAGGTCAATAACAGGCCATGAATAGCCGGAATCGCGCATTTGCGGGTAGTTATAATTGATTTTTTCCAGCAATGCGCAGCGGGCAATTTCAAAATACTTCGCGTAATGCCCGTGCCAGACTACTTCCATCATGTCGACATCATGGAAGGGAATTTCTATATCGACTGAGGTTTGGTGTATGCCTTTAATCATATAAATCCCAATGCTGTTTGCTGATCAACTCCAGACAAAGCCGCAGCTCTTGCTCTAAGGCGCGATCAGTACTTAAAAATGGGCTATAGCACCGCAGTTGCTCAACGGTGGTTTTAAGCGCAGGACTTAAAGTCTCTACATTGCCACGCAGCTCCACACCCTGAACCACGGCTATTAATGTGGCAGCGGCAACCTGTTCGGTTAATTCCAGTATGCGGATGCAATCCCGTGCAGCAATAGTGCCCATGCTGACTTTATCCTGATTATGGCATTCGGTGGAGCGGGAAAATACGCTGGCAGGCATGGTCAGTTTAAGCGCTTCTGCCGTCCAGGCGGATACTGCTATTTGCAGGGCTTTAAAGCCATGGTTGAGCATGGCTTGTTCACCAGTAGCACCAGAAAGATTGGCCGGTAGGCCTTGATTGAACTTGGTATCCATCAACTGTGCCATTTGTCGATCCATTAAATCGGCCAGATTGGCGACGGCGGTTTTCAGGCTGTCCATCGCAAAAGCGATATGACCGCCGTAAAAATGGCCACCGTGTAAGACGTGTTCGCCTTCGGCATCGATGATGGGATTGTCGTTGGCGCTGTTTAATTCATTTTCGATAAATTGCCGCAACCAGGGCAATGAATCCTCCAATACGCCTATAATATGCGGCGCACAACGCAGGGAATAGCGATCCTGCAAACGGCTATCGTGGCGCGGTGCGCCTTCGGTTAGTTGTAAATCCGAGCGGATACGCTGGGCGATGCGATTTTGTCCGGGATGGGGTTTTACTGAAAACAATTTTTCATCAAAGTGATAGGCATTACCTTTTAAGGCAACCGACGCCAGACTGGTAATGCGCGTGGTTAATCGCGATAAATATTCGGCTCGCTGATAGGCCAGACAAGCGATACCGGTCATGGCTGCCGTGCCGTTCATGATTGCCAGCCCTTCTTTGGGTTTCAATACGAGTGCATTGATATTTAAACGCGCAAAAACAGCTTGTGTAGCTTGTCGTTCGCCCAGGTAAAGGACTTCCCTTTCTCCCGCCAAAACAGCTGCTAGATATGAAAGCGGTGTTAAATCGCCGCTTGCACCCACCGAGCCTTCCTGAGGAATAAGCGGCAAAATATCCTGGTGTAGTAATTCCACCAGTTGCTGCAATAACAAATAACGGACGCCTGAAAAACCGCGTGCCAGACTGGTTAAGCGGACAGCCAAAATAGCGCGTGTGGTTGGCGCATCAAAATGATTACCCAATCCGCAGCCGTGAAATGTGTATAAATGTTTAGGCAACTCTTCAACCAGATCAAGCGGAATGGATACCGTGCAGGAATCACCGTAGCCTGTAGTGACGCCATACACAAAGCCTTCTTCTTGCAATAAGGTGTCGATAAATAACGCGCCTTTATCGATCCGGGTAACAAATTCGGCTTGTTGGCTTAATTCAATTTGCGCTTGTAGTCTGGCGATCAGACAAATGTCTTCAATAGTCAACGGTTGTCCATCGAACACGACTTTATTCGTCATTGTTTTCAATATGCCAAAAATCAAAAAAATTAAACCATTGTAACGGGGCTTTCAAACAATAATATTGCAGGCGCTCAGCATAGAGTTGAATGGTTTGCGCAATCGCTTGCTCTCGATATTTTTTGGGGAACTTCAATTCAGCGCTAAAAAAGTCAAAGTAAATAGCATGTTTGCTCTGTTCCTTTAGGCAAAATACCGTATAAACAGGACATTTCAGTAATGAAGCCAGTATAAACGGCCCTTGGGGAAACAACGCCTGATCACCCAGAAAATCAACTTTTGCTACACGCGGCGTTTGGCTCACTGGTGTTCTGTCTGCGGCAATGATGACTATTTCACCGTTATCAATTTTATCATTGAGCAAGATGGAAGTAGCGGCAGTAATTTCTGTCACCTGAATCAAGCTAAGCCTACTGTGGTCACTGTATTGATTTAATAACTTATTAAATTTTTCTGCATGTTTAGTATGCACCAGCACATTGATGTGTATGGCCTGATCCAAATAAGCGATTACCCGGCAAACCTCAAGATTACCCAGATGCGATCCTAACAAGACAACACCACGGCCTGTTTTTCTCTCGGCCAACATTTGATCACGTCCATGATACTTTACATCCACAAGCGATAGCCCCCCGGACCAAGCTGCCAACTTGTCAATAATGGCATTGGCAAAACTTATAAAATGCTGATAAGTATTCAATTTTGATGCGGGAATATACTTTGCCACTTTGCTTAAATAAGCCTGACTGGCTCGTCTTCCGCAACTATTAATCATCCAGTAATAAGTGACCACGGGATATAAAAATACTTGCAGAACTCTCCGACCCAGAAGCAGATAGATGCGTAATAGAAAGCGCATTCCCCAGAGTGTGCTGCGTTCTTCCAGTTGAGCCCAGTGCGTTGAATCTTTCATTACTTATGACCATAAACCAAACGCCCTGAACTATGAGGGCCTGACTCTGAACTGATCTTAAAATACAATTTACCGGACGATGCCTTCCAGGTAAGCGTAAGTTTAAGCGCTGCACCCGGCTGAATCACGTTTACAAACTTAATAACTTCCATCGTTAAAAACGGTTCAGCTATAGCAAAAAATAATTTGCCAAAATGTTCTGCCCAAGCAATCTGAACCACACCCGGTAATATCGGATAACTGGGGAAATGACCTGGAAAATAGATCAACTCTTCAGGTACATTAAGGTTCAGCTCAACGCTATCGCCAACCTTTTCAATTCCATGCACATAGGGGGATTTTCGACTATCCATTTCCAATAAATGTTTTAAAACTGGCTGTTCTATTTTGCCTTCCGCCGTCAGCGGCATCCGTTCTAAAAACAACCATTTTCTGGGTAGAGCCACGGCATCGAAGGATTGGTAAAGCGCTTCACGCAATTGTTTAATTAATGGCTGCCTACCTTGGGCTTTGAGTGATTGTAAGCCCTCCTCCGTTAAAACAATAACCGCACCAACAACATCCCTGTGCTTTGCTAGCATCATGGCATAAGCCTCCGCTATCCATGGCACAGCCATTAAGCGCTGCTCCAGTTCCGTCAAAGACACGCGTTTTTCTTCTATTTTGACTATCCTGTCCATTCGCCCATGCAGGAGAAATCGCCCATCTTCTTGTAAGCTGATTTGATCATCCAAGCGTAAACCTGTCAGGTCTAATAAATAAGGTGAATGCAGTAAAGAATGTTCGCTCTTCACCGTCAGTTTCATGCCTGCAAATAGCGTCCAGGCAGACTCTTGCTGCCGCCATGCTATACCGCCAGTCTCCGTACTGCCGTAGATTTCTATGACCGACTGCCCGCTATAAACTAAAATTTGTTGCGCAACTTCATGACTTAAAGCACCACCGGAACTGAACACGGCGCATAATCTAGCAATGCCATCCCAGGGTGAGCCTTGATCCAGACGCTTTAGATGCGCAGGACTGGCAATCCAATAGACCGCTACATTCTGCGCTGCCTTGACCAGGGCTTCAGGATTGATATAACGGCTACTATGAAAACAGCGCCCTGCCGATAACGGCCATAACAAGCGAAACAATAAGCCATAAATATGTTGGTGACTGACGGTTGCCAAAGCCTCGGCATGGTTCAGCAGTTTGCCCCATTGTTTTTCCAGGGTTTCAATTTCAAGCTGAAATTGTAGCAGTTGCTTGACTACCGGCTTGGGGTGTCCTGTAGAACCAGACGTAAAAATTACCAGTTTGGTTGCTGCCGAATCCAGCGGCAATAGCGATAGGCCAGAACATTCTGTTGATTCCAGACAATAATCAAACGACCGGGATGTATCCCAATCGCCAATTAACTGACAATCCAGTTGCTGAAGTTGTAACGCTGTGCCGGGTCGATTATTGCCGGGTATCCAGACCTCTTTGCCCGCGTGCAAAAGAGCAAACAGCATAACGGCAAAAGGATAGGCATCTTCGGTGAATAACGCATAGCGCTGAACCGGTTGCAACTGTAGCTTGCTGACCCAATACCGAACAACCGCATAAAATTGACCAGCCTCATAATATTGTCCTGAGTGATAAGCAACCGGTAATTTAGCCTGCCTTTTTGCAATCAAACAATGCGACAAAGCAATCAACTCACTGGACATGTTTCTGGTTCTTCATTCTGACTCTATATTCCCCGCCCAATAAAATTTCCATCATAACGAACGCTATTGTAGCGGCTCCCCGTTGAAAACGACATGGTTAGCCACTTCCGACACAAAATGAGCTTAATGGAGTGCCGCATTTTAACGGTAATGCGACAAACAAACGCTTCATAAACTTAATACTCGCCACCAATTTGGCTCTTGAGCCGCAGCATAGGTATCTACGCAAATCTTGTTACTCCTTCTCAGAAGGGAGAAGGTTGAGATGAGGGAAAATATAGGTGCTTAATTATCTCCTCGGCACACCGCTACGCTGCTCCTGCCCTGCCCTAACTCCTGAATCCATACAGTCGTCACTCCAACCTTCTCCAACGGGAAAGGTCTCATTGCAAGTTATTGTGTTTTATATGTAAAGTTGGCAGATACCTACCGGATAGCGCTAGAGTTATTAGTTTACGCTTATGTGGTCGCTCTGCCTTCTTTAACACAAACAGTGTGGGCTTCTTTAAGTTGACATCTATGAAATATGAAGCTCGAATCATCACCCCGCTGTTCATTTATTCATAGGCTTTAATCTTCAAAAGCTGCTCCACACTGACAATTTTATAGCCATTTTCTTTGGCAAAATTAAGCGTTTGCTTTAAAACCTGGATGGTTTTATCTGAGGTATCATGAAACAGAATGATAGCGCCCGGTTTTATTTGTGTTTGTACGCGCCGGGTAATGGCTTCTGAAGTAGCTGCCGTTGTATCGAACGAGCGAATTGACCAGCCAATAATGCTGTAATTCAATAGGTTTGAAGCTTTGACAAGATGGGGCGTGGTAACTCCATAGGGCGGACGGAATAATTTCAAGCGCTTACCGATGACCTTGAAGACGCTCTCTGCGGTCTGGTTAAGTTCATTCTTGAAACCTTGCACGCTTTTAAAATCGACAAAAAAAGAATGCGTGTAGCTGTGGTTGCCAATACTGTGTCCGGCGGCATCTATTTGCTTCAAAATATTTTCATTACCTTGAATGTTTTTTCCGATGATAAAAAAAGTCGCAGGTGCGTTGTACTGCGCCAATGTTGACAGCACCTGCGGGGTATATTCCTGGTTTGGGCCATCGTCAAACGACAGGGCAATTTCTTTTTCTAAAAGCGCCCCATGGCAATAGGCTGGTGCGTGAAAGTTGGCTTGAATAATGGCCGAACCGTAAATAATTAAGGCCAGATAAATTGTGCCTGTCAATACCAGCCACCATAAACTGATGCCGAAAAACAGATACAGTAAGCCAATAATGCTGGTGGCGATGATAAAATTATTACGGGCTGAATTAAAGGTCATCGGGTATGTTTACTAATCGGATAAGAAAGTTTGTCATTGAGCAAGCCGACAGCCGAAAACGGGGGGCTCCCAACAGACTCTGAAGGTGTGAGATCCAAACCTGCATCCGGTTAATCCGCCAGGAATCAATCACAACCAACTTTAAAAACAGTTGCAGAAACGTGCGGACAAACAGCAAATAGAAATGCAATAGCAACTGTATCCCCGCAGACCACGCCGGACTCCAGCTTGCGTTCAGTGCGCTAATTTTTTCATCGCCAGTGTCTTAACAGTAATTGTGGAATGCGAATCAGCATACCGAAAAACAATCTGGCATGCGCTTTTGAGATCAAGACATTATCACGCCATAGCCTGAAATGTGATACACCATCATAAGGGTAACTTACGGCTGTTGGTATGTTGATGGTTTCGACGCCCTGCCAGTACAAACGCACGACTATTTCTATATCATAATCCATGCCTAGCCCGATGTGTGTCGTGCTAATCAATTTGTCCACGGTGGCCAGCGGATACAGCCGAAAACCGCACATCCCGTCGGCTATCGCCAAGGACAGGGTGTTTATCGCTATCCACAAATTTGTAACACGCCGCCCGTACAACCGATTTTTAGGAACGGATTCATCAAAAACAGGTTGACCTAAAATCATCGCATGCGGATTTAGCCGACCGGCTTCAAGAAAGCGCGGAATATCATCCGTGTTATGCTGCCCATCGGCGTCGATTTGTAACGCATGCGTGTATCCCAGCCTTTTGGCGACTTTGAAACCATCAATAACTGCCGCACCTTTGCCGCCATTTGCCACCCGGTTTAACAGCGTAAGCCAGCCCGATTCCTGCCTGACAGTATCTTCCAGCACCGCTGAGCAGGCAACTGAGCTGCCATCATTAATCAGCAAACAAGGAATGTTATAGGGTTTTAATTTGGCGATGACCTGCCTAATAGCGTGCTCATGATTGTAAACAGGAATAATGATGCAGATTTTCATCTTGATCTCGGAGCTTGGTTTTGTAAATGAGCCACCCTGAACGACGCGCATCAGGTTCTGAACAATTGGCGTTTTTCTATCGATTTGCAAAGCAGAAAACCTTATTCTCATCGGTGGCCGTCTTACAAGACAATAGTTTCATTTGGCATGTTTCTGAGTTTTTATCCTGACTATATATTCCCCGACCAGTAACACTCCCATCAATACATAGGCGATCAAACCGTTATACAAACTCCAGAGCTCGAAGCTGCTCCAAAGTGCTGTTGCTAACGCAATGCCCCCGTTGACAATAAAAAACACACACCATATCCAGGTCACTCGACGCGTATAAGTAATGCCTTCGGGCGGCAAATCGGGATGCTGGATTCTGGCCAAGCGTTCAATCAAACTGGGAGGTGACAACAAAGTCCATGAAAAAAGCAGCAACATTGCCGCATTAGCGATGGCCGGATAAAACCGTAAGGTAAGTAGCTCATTGCTCCAGATTGCAAATCCGCAGTAAACCATACCCGCCATTAACAGCGGGCAACTCCAGTGTTTAATGGAGTAACTGGCAATCAGCCTGATGCCCAGTAAAACAAAGAGAATACTGGCTATTTTCCAGGGTTCTAAATAATGTGTGCCAAAATAAACAGCAAACGGATAGAGCATCGTCAATAAGCCTATTACACTGTTTATCATTATGCGCATGTTAATAATTCACAAAAGACACGCTATTGTTTATGCTGCGCCTATCATTAACCATGCAGCATGTTGTAAACCGCTTCGACCACATCGGCAATAGTGCGGGCGCTCTTAAAATCTTCGGGTTTGACCGTTTTCCCCGTCATTTCTTTAAGCTTGACTATCATATCGACGGCATCAATGCTGTCGAAGTCAAGATCTTCATATAAACGGGCTTTCAAAGTAATCGCCTGTTCGTCAATTTCAAACATATCGACCATGATTTCTTTAATGGCCGCTAAAATTTCTTCGCGATTGTTCATGACGTACCTCCCTGTACGTCACCCTTTGGGCGCACTGACGTGCGTGAAAATTCTCTCTCCTGATAATTTTTCATGACGCACTGCCCTTCGGGCGCACTGCTTCTATGTATTGCGCCAAAGTCGAAACAGAAGCAAAAATCTTCGCCACATCTTCTTTGTCAGCCTCTATTTTTACATTATATTTTTTACGGATAGCCAAACCCAACTCAAGCGCATCTATTGAATCCAACCCCAAGCCTTCATTAAAAAGCGCATCATGACTATCTATATCGTCTACGCTCATATCCTCCAGATCCAACGCATCGATAATTAACTGTTTTAATTCATTTTCCATACTGTTTATAGACTTCTCTCTGCTGAGTAAAATAATCCTGTAAAAACTGATTAAAGCGCCGCACGGCAATTGATTTAGGCTCAATTGTGATAAATTCATCCAGCGCAATATCATCACCAACGTGCATGGCTAAATGAAAACGCCGATAAGGTATTTGATACCACTGTTCTGCTTTTGTTAAGGTGCTGGGATAACAGGACAGGGTGACAGGCGTTACAATCGTGTTGGCCTGTAACGCTATTGTAGCGGCTCCCCGCTGAAAACGACACGGTTTACCCGGTATTGACCGCGTTCCTTCCGGAAAAATAATCATGGTGCCGCCTGATTGCAACCACTGAACACATTCAGCTATCATTATTTCAGGGTCGCCATTACTGATATAACCCGCGTTTAAAATAGGCCCCCTCATAAAGGGATTATGCCATAGCTGTTCCTTTACAATGCAGTTTGCCTGTTTAACCCGACTAATTAAAAAAACAATGTCCACCAATGTCGGATGATTAGCTATTATCAGTTGCCCCGCACGGTTAAGCTTCTCTAAACCTACTATTTCGTAAGTCATGATGCCCATTCTGTGCATCAGCCCGATAAAGGTATAAAAACTGTAATGCACCACTTTTTGCCCTCGACTGATTCGCTGCAAACGATCGCCGGGCAAAATGGACAATAAGGGAAAAACCGTCCCCCACAATAACAAACCGCCTAAACCGAAGCTGAAAAAGCTAAATCCGGTTGCCAACAACCGCCAGACATAGCTTATTGTTTTTGCCATTGCCAGCTATGCTCCTGATTGCCTAAGCTCAACAAGCTATCTTCGCTAAGAAGAAACCTTAAAAAAGCCACTATTTGTAGGGGCTGTTCACCATCATCACGCATCATTGCTGTACGGCTTAATTGCATAGGCAAGCCAGCTCCTGTTAAAGCTATTTTTAACGTCAGTGCAACCGTGTTATCTGCGTTAAGATTAAAGGGTGAAACAGGATAAAAATCGGGAATGGGTTCATCGTAAAAAACCAGCAACACTACCTCAGCACCTTCTTGCAAAATTCCCAGTCCCTCAATAAAAGCCGGTGCAATGCCTTCTTTACCAGGTGCGACAACTGTGATCTCCTGTTGATTGGCATAGACAATAGAAAACAAACCCGCAATCGCATTATGGACAGAAAGGCTAAAACCGGCAGGTGACACTTCACCATCCGCTTCAATAGCCATAAGCATCTCTAATGACCTACAAATCTCGCCATTTGCAGAACTAAAAACTGTTGGAACCTGTTCCCCTGTCACTATACATTTATCAACAGAATTGAATACGGCTTTTGCTAATGGACTTAGTCTACGCTGAAACATCTTTGGAACTGAATCAGGCGCAACAGCATTGCCTTGTTGTAACGCGAAAATTCCATGTGCTCCACTTAGCCCCGGAGCCCAGGCATTCCATTGACTCAATACAAAATTAGAAACTATAACTTCAGTCACATTAACTCGCAATTTGCTTACAATACAAAAACCCGGATGCTGGTAAAATCCATCTATCGCATAATGCGATCAACGGTTATTTTATCTTAATTCAAAGAGAGCATCCTATATAATAGGATCCAGTAAGATACCTCATCCTAAAAAAATCAGTTGATGTGTAACTGGTCTGCCAACTGAAAATCAAGCTCATTATCCCGCTAAGGTTTAGTTGCAATAGCAAAGAACTGACGCTAAAGTTCGGGGGTCTTATTTTTTATTTCTGTCCGATATTAATCTACTTGAAGGTGTACACATGAAGACTCATTTTTACAGGCTGGAGCTATTGGCAACGTTGTTTTGCGTATCAGCATCGGCAGCGGATCTTGATCGGTTAGAAATAGAAAAACGTCTCGCCAAGGCCGATAAGGCACATCCGGCAGACCTGCGCAGAAAGGATTTGACCGACCTGGATTTATCCGGCCTGGATTTTAAAAAAGCTGATTTGTGGGGGTCAGATTTACGAAGGTCAAATTTAAGCAACAGTGATTTGTCCGGATTAAATCTGGATTTATCGGTGCTTTCGAAAGTCAATTTTACTAATGCCAATTTGTCCAAAACCAGTATTTTTGGCGTACATGTGGGGAGCGCCAATTTAAGCAACGCTAATTTGAGTGGCAGCCGGTTTATTGGCGTAATGGATCGCGCCAATCTAACTAATGCCAATCTATCTCATGCTATGTGGGGCGCTGATATGAAAAATCAGTCCATGGGTTTGATGCGAGTAAGTTTGAACAATGCCAATTTATCGGGAGCCAACCTTGCCAATGCCAATTTCGACCGCGCCTTAATGCGTTATGCCAATTTCTCCGGGGCTAATCTGCAAAATGTTGTGTTATTTGGCGTTGACCTTTCAGGCGCTGATTTTTCCGGTGCCAATTTATCAGGGGCTGATTTATCAGGAACGACGCTTGAAGAGACTAATTTTGCTGGGGCAGATCTGGCGGGCACTCGCTTTGCCGGCATCAAGGATAAATCGAAGTTGAAGGGCTTGAGTTCCGCTAAACATCTTGATACTGCGATTATTGATTAATGCTGATAAAAATCCTGTTTCCGTTTTCCACACCACCTGCCCACTCCTCACTGCCCACAGTTAAGAAATAAGGAATCAAAAAATATGTTTTTTGACTCCTTATAAACAACGACTGCCGAAGTGCAAACCTAGGTTTGTACTTCGTGTAAAAGGCATTTCAACGCTTAACTTACCCTCATAAAAATGGCGCAATGTAAATACTTGAATGAGCGAAATAAAATAAGTGCTTTCAGGTAAAAAACTTACTCACGTTAATCAAAGTTTTGTAAATTCCCCATGACAATGGAACAAGAACCACTGTCCACGCTATCAAGACTATTATCAGGTGGGTCGGTTTACCAAACTCAGCGCCTGATTCATCTTTAGTCCCGGTCAGTTTTTCATGGGCTATGCGTTTTTCTTCAGCCAGCTCCGCGTCCGTCATAAACCACTTATCCTCCACTGGGCGAATAAGTAAATTGCAAATCAAACCTATAACCAGCATCCCCGCCAAAATAGTCATGGTTTGGTTATAAACCTGCTCGCGCGGTATGCCCAAGCTTAATTGATATTCGCGCATATAATTGACAATCACCGGCCCCAAGATCCCGGCTGTTGCCCAGGCCGTTAATAATCGCCCATGAATTGCACCAACCATTTGTGTGCCGAATAAATCGGCAAGATAGGCTGGCACTGTGGAAAATCCACCACCGTACATACTTAAGATGATGCAAAATGCTCCCACAAACAACAGCATGTTGCCTGCGCTAGCGCTGCCTGGAATACTGATATATAGCAGCCCACCCAGGATAAAAAAAACGATAAAAGTGGCTTTACGTCCAAACAAGTCCGATAAACTCGCCCAGAAGAACCGACCGCCAATATTGAACAAACTCAACAACGCAGTAAAACCGGCAGCAATGCCCGCAATAGCCGCAAGCTGAGGTTTATCAAGTTCACTATAAGTTTTAGCGACGCCAATCAACTGTCCGCCAAAAACCTCTTGCAGCATCGGCGATGACATACCAATCACGCCGATACCGGCGCTTACATTCATGCACAATACCCCCCACAGCAACCAAAACTGCTTAATCTTGAAGACGTTTTTTACATGCACATGATGTGGAGTAACCATGCCATTGCTGTTTTTAGCCACGGGAGGCGTCCAACCCAAAGGTTTCCAGCCATTAGCAGGGATGCGATAAGTCATTGCGCCTGACATCATAAAGACGAAGTAAATACCCGCCATAACAATAAAGGTTTGCATCACGCCTACATCGGTTGGCGTTGCAAAGCACTTCATCAATGCTGTCGCCAACGGTGAGCCGATCATAGCGCCACCGCCAAAGCCCATAATCGCCATACCTGTCGCCATACCACGGCGGTCTGGAAACCATTTAATTAAAGTTGATACTGGGGATATATAACCGAGCCCCAAACCAATACCGCCAATAACGCCGGAACCCAGCAGCATTATCCAGAACTGGTGCAAATAAATGCCCAACGCCGAAAGCAACATGCCGCCACACCAGCACAAGGCACTGATTACAGCCGCTTTGCGTGGCCCGACATGCTCCAGCCAACCGCCCCAAAGAGCAGCAGATGAACCCAGAAACACAAAAAATAAGGTGTACATCCAGCCCAGCGTAGAGATTTTCCAGTCGCAATTAGTGATAAACAGCTCCTGAAAAAAACCTACTTCAGAACCACACGCAATGCTTTCCTTGATGCCCACTGCTTTAGAAAGCGGCAACCAAAAAACCGAAAACCCATAAGCCATACCAATACACAAGTGAATAGCCAAGGCGGCTGGTGGCATCAGCCAACGGTTGAAACCGGGGGCAGCAATGGTGTGTTCTTTATTTAAAAGGCCGGGCGAGGTTTTGGTCATGGTATCTGCTTGTGCTTGAATGGATTAACGCGGCTGATTATACGTGGTCGCTAGTCTCAATTTTATGTTTTTGCTTAGGATAGAAGACATTTATGATTTTATAGCCATAAGCCGCAAGCAATTTACCTGCTTTATTCATACTATGGCTGGTTCTGGCTAAGCCATGCAGTAAAATAATCGCTTCTGAATCCTGGGTTATGCTGGTCAGCATAGGTTTTAAATTTCTCATATCAATAATAGATCCAACATCGTTACAACACTTTCACGCTACGCAAGACCTAATGCGGGTCGTTACGCTAAATTTAAATCAGCGGAAGAAATTATTAGGTCATCAGCGCCTAGTTTTTTGAAAACGATAGGGGTAATTCTCAATACCAAAAATGATAAAGTTATCTATGATAGCTGGTTAGCCTCTGACATCTTTGAACATTTCAATTTCATTTCGCAATTAATGTATGAAGGCAACGGATGCAGAAAGTGAAGCAGAACGTTTGGCACGACAAGGTACGCCAATTCAACCAACCTTAATGACAACAGAACTGTTTCAGCGTGTCAGTGGTATAGATGGCACGATTATTCTTGACCCTTCTGGCGTTTGTCATGCGATAGGTATCATTCTTGATGGAAAAGCAAATGAACAATGCACACCTTCGCGCGGTTCGCGGTTTAATTCAGGTGTGCGTTATGTGGAAGCCGATAAAAAACAACGATTAGCAATTGTTGTATCCGATGATAAAACCGTTGATATTTTTCCGTTGCTTAGACCTAGAATTGAAAAGGCAAAAATCATTCAAACAATTGAACAATTAGAAAGAGCAACAGCAGATAATTATCACAAACCACGAAAGTGGCTTGATGAACATCGGTTTTATATTGATGATGAACA
>JAYTJI010000203.1:0-8882 GCA_043731245.1 Methylococcaceae bacterium
TAATTTGCCTGATTCTCCTGCATAAAAGGAGTTCACAATCTTTCGTGCCGGCTTCCCTGAGGATTTGTAAATCCGCAAAGCAAAGTACAAATTGGGAACAAAGGCGGCCACTCCGCCTAAAGTGCTTGATAAGCCTTGCCGCCATCCCCCTGCAAAGGTAAAACCAGCAGCAATTATCAGAATTATCAGAATTTGATAACCTAGAATTTTACTGACAGTAGATAGCTTTCCCCCTGTCACACTGCTCTCCAAACATAATAGCTTGAGGATTATAGCTATCAGGCTTGATTAAATCAAGGCCGATTAAAACCAAAGCTATAATTTCATACCTATTCAATGCCTTATTTATTATTCAGGGTCAGTATAGAGTAAGGTGGGGGCTTATTCCAATATGTTAGAATCCGATAACTGTTGCCCTAAAAATGCAACCGCAGCGATAGTCCGCCCATTTGTTTGTCTCGTATTTCAGCTGCCTTGCTTTCCTGGACATTCACCTTACCAATATAAATCCCATTTCCTCATTTTGCTCGACACGCCAACCCGATGCACTCAGCTGATTCAGGTGTTTTTGGTTAAGGGGCAAGTCTTTTTTATCGACATCATGATTAGGGAAAATTGATACTACAATGCCTTGTTCTACCGGTAAAGCCAGAAGCTTTTTTAACGGCTCATCATTAAATGTATCGCCATGAAGTATTGGATATGCGTGCCGAACCGGAACAGCACAAATAACCCGGTAAACAAAGCCGTAATTTGATACGCCCAAACGCCCATTTAGATTTGTACAGAGCGGGTCTGTTTGTTGATGCTTTTTTATATGAGCAGCTACCGCCATTGCATTGACATGATAAAAATTATATTGGTAAAGTTGTGGTATGTTATAAATCCGAATCAGCAACAATCCCGATACCAGCGTGAGGCTTAGCCATCGCCAGCTGATGTTGACGGCTGAATTTTTGAGGATAAGTGCTAAAACAATTAATAGCGAAAATAAGTATGGCAGCGCATGACGTTCGGAAATTAGCTCGCCCCACTGGTATTTTGTCCGTGCAGCAATAACAATGGCTGCGCCCAAAATGCAGTACAAACCAGCGATAATAAAAGCCTGTTTTTCGATTTTTTGCCACGACTTCCAGGTAGTCAATACCTGCCAAACCAGCAATGCCAAAACGATAACCAGACCAATAATGCCCAGAGCGTTTCTGGCAAGAAATTTATCGAGATCCGCCAGCAACCATAAAACATATAATTGTGCCTCTATAAAGGCATGGCTATTTTCGATAAACCCGACTGAACTGGGCGGCATCGAATAGGGCTGAACTTTGCCAAAGACCATGAGATTTCTAACCATCCACGGCACTACGACAACTGAAAAGCTAAACAACCAAATACCCGCACCCACTATTTTTTTACGGCGATTTTCAGCGTCAAAAACAATCGACCAGACTATAAGCCCGCATAAACTAAGCACAAAAGCAAGATTGGCATTCCTTAGCAGGTAAGCAAAACCAATCAGTAGACCGGCAACAAACCAAGCCATTAAGCGATCACCTGCTTTAAGTACCAAACCCATGCAATAAATAATCAGCAACAGCGACAATATATCGGTAGACGCCACGTTACCCCAACGGATGATTGCTGGCGTAGACACCAACAATAAGCCTATTATTAATGCGGTCTCAGCGCCGACAACACGCCTGAAAGAAAATACCATGCAAACGGGTATTAATGCTAACGCAGCCAGACTTAAAAAAAGCGCCACAACTTCAGGCGGTACAGGTAAAATCAGGCTAAATAGTGCTATCAACAGAGGATAGCCAGGCGGAAAAAGTGGATCCGGTACAAAGGTTGCCGATGGATTTTCTGTGCCGTAAAAACCACTTTCAAAAACACCGCGAGCCATTAAACTCCTGGCTTGCTCAATATAACAGGCACTGTCCGGTGTATAAGGAAACACTGGCATGAAATAAGCAATGGTTGTTGCACACAGTCCAATGAGCGCTGCCAAGCTATAAATAGTTTGTAGCCTGGTCATGATCAACAGCCCTGGGTAACTAATATAATGCCTAGTACGACCAGACAGGTACCGACAAAACGGATAACGGAAAATGCTTCGCCAAGCAAAAATACGCCCATTAACGCAGTAAGAATAAAGCCCAGCCCTACAAAAGGGTAAGCGATACTCACATCGATCCGCGCCAGTACACCCAGCCAAAGCACTGCGCCCAAAGCATATAATGCGAGACCCAGCCATACATAGAGACTTGAGATTACTGCAATGACTATTTCCAGCCAGCCGCCGGTAAGACTCTGCTGCACAACCGGCGAAGACATGCCTTGTTTCAAGGTAACTTGTGCAACCGCAGAAATAGTGACGCTAATAAAAATTAGTGTTAAAACCGTCCAGGAAAGTGTCATTTCTTTCATTTTGATACCAGGGTAACCATCATCATAATAATAAAAACGATCCAACTGGCCTGGTCTTTTAAACTAAAGACCAGTGGATCATCGTGCATTTCGCCGCGTGAGGTTTTTAACCATAATCGGGACACCCAGTAAGCCATCAATGGGCATAACAGCCACAAATATACCGGATAGCTATATTTGCCAATACTCTCCGGGCTACTAATAAACAAGGCTAATACCAGTATTGATATATAACCTGCCGCAACCCCCATCGCGCTGAGCATCGGGTAATCGGAGACGCGATAATCGCGGCCTTTCATTGTTTCGCGTGATAAGCGTTGCATAGCTATTAATTCGGTGCAGCGCTTGACCAATGCCAGACTGAGAAAAATAAACATGGAGAATCCCAGCAGCCAGGACGACACCGGCACTTCAATAGCATAAGCCCCGGCTACAATGCGAATGGTGTAAAGTGATGCCAGCAACAACACATCTACCAGTACAATTTTCTTAAAATAAAATGAGTAACTGATCGTCAGTGCCAGATACCCAAGCAGGGTAAACAGAAAGTGATCTGACAACTGAACGGCGAGACCAAATCCTGCGGCGAACGTAATGATCATGCCCAAAACACCGGAAGCTAAACCAATATTGCCGGCCGCAAAGGGGCGTTTACATTTGCGCGGATGATGTCTGTCCGCAACAAGGTCAAGTAAGTCATTGAGCAAATAAGTGGCTGAGGCAACCAGGCCAAAAGCCGTAAACGCCAATGCTATCTCAGTGACCGCCGAAAAAGTAAACGCATGGGCTGTCAATATTGGCACCCCCAGCAATACATTCTTGGCCCACTGATGTATCCGAAGCGCACGTATCCAGGTTTTTACTTTTCGCGGACGATCATCAAACACCTGTTGAACTACATAGCGCTGTTTCCTGGTTGCCGCAATGACGCCAGCGCTGGGATTAACCACAATGGCTCGCCGCGCTTTAGCCCAAATCGCCAGGTCAACACGTTCATTGCCGGCATAGTCAAATGCCGAACCCTTGCAACAAGCCAGTATGGCCTCCAGCTTCTTCTGGCCTTTTAAATTATGCTGCCCATCACTGGCTAATACCTGTTTAAATATCCCCAGCCGCTCGGCTACCGGCTCCGCCAAGCGACGATCAGACGCCGTTGCCAGGTATAAAGTCCGCCCGTTTTTTGCCTCGTTATATAGAAACTCAACAAACTCTTTTTGGAGTGGCAAGACGCTAAAGTCCAATGCCGAGCGCATGGCTATTTCTTCTTTAAGCCTGGCTTTGCCTGATGCTAGCCAGTACAGCATAAGCAACAACATCCACGGTTGTTTTTTCAATAAGAAGAAAGCGCTTTCGATTAATAAATCAGTCTTGATAAGCGTTCCATCAAGATCGACAAAAAGCGGCACAGAATCGCGGGGCGCACTGTTTTGATTGGACAAAGCAGGTTGTTCTTGTAAGGTATCGTTGCTCATTATAAGGGTTCTTGAGTTAGTCTAATTTCCGCTTCGCGGTATTTTTCTGCGCAGAACGCCGCCACTTCCGGGGGCAATGAAGGGCCTGGTGCGGTTTTGTTCCAGTCCAGCGTTTCCAGGTAATCCCGAATATACTGCTTATCGAAACTGGGTGGGCTAATGCCCACCTGATACTGGTCAGCAGGCCAGAATCGTGATGAATCCGGCGTTAAAGCCTCATCAATCAAATATAAAACGCCGCCTTCATCAACACCAAATTCAAACTTGGTATCGGCAATAATGATGCCGCGCCCTTTAGCATAGGCGGCGGCTTCCTTATACAGCTTTAAGCTGGCATCACGTACTTTTTCAGCTAAATCCTGCCCCATCAAAGCAACGGTTTCTTCAAAAGAAACGTTTTCATCATGCTGATCGACCGCCGCCTTTGTCGATGGCGTATAAATAGCTTCCGGTAATTGCTGCGCTTGCTGTAAACCTTCAGGTAATTTAATCCCGCAGACAGCACCATATTTTTGGTAATCTTTCCAGCCGGAACCAATAAGATAACCGCGCACTATTGCTTCAACCGGCAGTGGCTTCAATAGCTTAACCACAATAGCCCGGCCTTCAATCTGGGCACGCTCAGCGGCATCAGGCACAACCTGCTCCAGCGGAATATCAGCCAAATGGTTGGGCATAACAGACTGCAATTTTTTAAACCAGAAATTGGAAATGCGGGTTAAAACACGCCCCTTACCGGGAATCGGGTCAGGCAAAATCACATCAAATGCCGAAAGCCTATCCGTTGTTACGATGAGCATGTGCTTATCATCAATATCGTAAATATCCCGTACTTTTCCACGCGCCCGGAGCTTTAGAGAAGACAGTGTTGATTGGTATAGCGCTTCTGGAGCGGTCATAAGTCCTCATTAAGTTTTGAAATAGTGGTTAATGGTATAATTTTACCATTATTCTTTACAGAACAGGATTGATAACGATGAGCTGGTTTAGCGTAGTTGTGGGCGGAGCGTTCGGATTTATGCTTGGCGGGCCTTTAGGTGCTGTTTTAGGTGCTTCCGTCGGGCATCAGTTTGGTAAAGGTTTGAACGCCATAGAATTCGGTGAAACACTTAATCCCGGCGATCAGCAGCGCGTACAAATGGCTTTTTTTACCGCCTCTTTTTCAGTCATGGGCCACATTGCCAAGGCAGACGGCCATGTTTCAACTGAAGAAATTTCTCTGGCCAACCGGGTCATGAATGAAATGGCACTGACTAGCGACATGCGGGCAACCGCGATTAATCTTTTTCAGCAGGGCAAGCAAGCTGATTTCCCGCTGGATGATGTCTTGGCCCAATTTTATAAAGAATGCCATCGGCGCACCGATTTATTGCGCATGTTTTTGGACATCCAATTGCAGGCCGCCTTTGCTGACGGCATTTTGGCTGCCAGCGAAGAGAAGCTGCTTTTGCATATCTGCCACCAACTGAGAATTCCACGCTTTGACTATGAACGCTTAAAAATACAGTTACAAGCCCAACAACGTTTCCAGGGGCGTGGCCCTCACACTCAAAACACCCCTCAAAAAACCAGCTTGCAAGATGCTTATAACGCATTAGGCTTAACGCCGTCGGCTAGCAAGGCCGAAGTAAAAAAAGCCTATCGCCGCTTAATGAACCAAAATCACCCGGACAAACTGGTCGCCAAAGGCTTGCCCGAAGAAATGATGCGCTTAGCCAAAGAAAAAACTCAAAAAATCAGTAAAGCCTACGAAACTATTCAGAAAGCGGGTTAATAAACCAGATTGAATTCGGCATTACAGTACTCGTATTTATTTAATCGGGTTAAACGAACTGCTGCGTCTAAATAATCACTAACCCGTTATTGGGTGTTAGAATACAGGCATTAGTAGATCTAATCGACTTAGATGCAACCGACTCGCTACATTGAAGACAACCCCGGCATCGTTAACAATACTATCTATTTGAGGACACTATGCGGAACCTGAAGTTTATACCCGTGATAATTGGAGCGCTATTTGTCATCGCTATCATTTTATTTGTCGCCTTTCATTTCATATTTCTTGATTTGTTTGTTGACCTGTGGTGGTATCAGTCACTAAAACTTGAGTCGTATTTTTGGCTAAGGCTGCTCTACAAGTTCTTTCTTTCCGGTGGCGTAACGCTCGCTTTCTTTGCCATTTTCTTTTTTCATTTCTGGATCGCGTCCCGTTATCTGGGCTTGAATCCGCCTGATGAAATCCTCAGCAATTTAGACAAACGCCTTCGATTTCAGCGCTTTGCCGATATTTTCATGAATGGCTCAGTAAAGGTTTACACGCCAATTTCGTTAGCACTGGCTGTATTTGTCGCCATACCCTTTTATAACCAGTGGGAAGCGTCATTACTGTTCTTTTTTGGTAGTGATTCGGGCGTAACCGAAACGGTTTACGGAAATGATGTCAGCTTCTATATGCTGTCTTATCCAATTTACATGCTGATTCAGAAAGAACTGCTAACCACCGCCATTTTAATATTCTCAATGGTTGGCATTCTATATTGGCTGGAACATGTTTTTGTACCCAATCAAAACAAGGAATACCACTTAGGCGCTAAAATTCACTTGACCGTGCTAATCGGCTTTGTTGTCGCATTTGTGGTCTGGGGATTTCTGCTACAACGATTTTCACTGCTTTATACCGACACGCACGAACCGGTGTTTTATGGCCCGGGATTTGTAGAAATACGTTATAAACTGCCGCTTATATGGCTAGGCATAGTGACCTTTCTGGCAACAGCAGTGACTGCTATCCTGTTTGTTTTTTCAGAAAAGCATCGTATCAAAGCACCATTTTTAATCTCACTTATCACTTTTCTCTGTGTTTTAGGGTTGCCGGAGGTTCAATTTATACCCGATTTAATACAAAAATTTATCGTCAATCCCAATCCGGTTAAATCAAATAAATCGTTTATGCAGCACAATATTGATGCAACGCTGGATGCTTACGATTTGAAGAACATCAAGACCGTTGATCTGAGTATTAAACTGGATGCCACGCAGGACATCAATACCTGGGGGACTCAAAAGCATTTTGAGAATATTCCGGTATGGGACAGAGAAATAATTATTGACAATTATAAGCAATTACAGGAGATAAGGCCTTATTACAAAATCCTGTCTGTCGATGAAGACCGCTATTTTATTCTTGACCATACCCGGCAGGTTAATCTGGCGGCCAGAGAAGTTAATATTTCGAAGCTGCCGCCTGAAGCGCAAAACTGGGAGAACACCCACATGCGTTATACCCATGGTTATGGCGCTGTTGTCTCACCGGCTGCCCAAGATGCCGATAAACCGCTGGTCTGGTATTTACGTGATTTAAGCATGAATTCCGATGTGGGCTTCAGCATCAAACACCCGGACATCTATTACGGCGAGGGACAATACGACTATGCCATCGTCCCCAATAAGCTCAACGTCGTAGGAATTGCTAGCTCTGATCCCGGCATGGCAAATATTTACCGCGGTGAAGGAGGCATTCTTATTCCATCCCTGTTCAGAAAAGCGCTATTTGCAATTTATTTAAAAGATGAAAAAATATTTTTTTCAACCAATATTTCTTCAGAGAGCAGGCTCAAGATACGCAGAAATATAACTGAGCGCGTTAGTACGCTAACCCCTTTCCTGCATCTGGATAAAGACCCTTATCTGGTTATAACCAAGGACAGGTTTTACTGGATACAGGATGCTTATACCCTATCCAACCGGTATCCAGTCTCCAAGCCCGCTGACGACGATTTTCTGGACGGTCATCAAAAATTCAACTATATCCGCAATTCCGTTAAGGTTGTTGTTGATGCCTTTGATGGCGATGTTGATTTTTATATTTCCGATCCATCAGATGCGATTATTCAGGCATACTCCAGCGCTTATCCCGGATTATTCAAGCATCTGGATGAAATGTCTCCTGAATTACGTAAACACATACGCTATCCGCGTGACCTTTATTACATGCAGATGAAAGTGTATGCAAAATATCATCAGTTGGATCCTGCATTATTCTACGAACAGGCAGAAACCTGGCAGTTTGCCAATGTCCGTGGACAGCCGGTATTGCCATATTATCAGACCATGGACTTTGGCAACTGTAATGAACGGGAAGAATTTGTCATGATTGACCCGATGACACCTGTCAACAGAACCAATCTCAGCATGATAGGTATTGCAGGGACACTGGATAAAACCAGCTGCGGCCTGGATTACAAGCCCGGTATTACCGTTTACAAGTTCGGTAAAAATGTTCAAGTCAATGGACCTGCCCAGGTTGAAGCCCTGATTCAACAGGATGCGTTAATTTCAGAGCAATTTACCTTATGGGATCAGGGTGGGTCGCGGATTGAAATGGGACGCATGATTATCCTGCCGATGGGTAATAGCGTTCTGTATGTACAACCCATTTATATAGCCTCAACCAAAAACAAAATACCTGAATTAATCAGGGTAATTGTGTCAATTGGCAATGAGGTTGTGATGGATAAAACCTTATGGTCGGCTTTTAACCGTTTAAAACAAATTTATATCAAAAACGCCGCGGAAAGTGGCGGAACACAAACGCCTAAAGCCATTGTAGGTCAAGGGGTGAATTAAAGGAATCAAGGCAACACACCCTAACCCGGCTGGATATAAACTTAAGCGCCGGGGCAGCTTACAAACTCAGGCAAACTCTTAGGAATGGTAATTTTATAACGTGAACACGTTATTTCATTCCCATTCTTTATTATTTCATTACCTCACAAAGCCTGTCTTCCAAATCGATTCTTTTTGCCAGACTTTCACCTAAAGCCGATAAATCCTGCTCCAAATCGTCAAAGACCTCTATTTTTTCGACATCATCATATTTATCATCTGAAGTTTCCCAGTTTTTAAACAAAGCCAATCACGCTGGCTACACCGGATAGAGATTTAATGCAGGGTTTGCGTAATTTACAGCAAACCCCACTTGTG
>JAYTJI010000204.1:0-2114 GCA_043731245.1 Methylococcaceae bacterium
CCAAAAGCAAAATTATTGCTCATGACATAGTCACAATCCAGTTTTCGGATACCATCTTTAATATAATCCAATTGCGCACAGGCCGGATCAATATTTTCAAGATTAACGGTAGGATGAAACCAGCCTTCATTCATCATATTTACGGCAGCCCAAGCTTCCAATGCACCGCAAGCGCCCAAGGTGTGGCCTGTATAGCTCTTCATCGAACTAATCGGGGTATTTACTCCAAATACCGCCGCAGTCGCATGGCTTTCTGCCACGTCGCCATGCTCAGTTGCTGTGCCGTGTGCGCTGACATAACCAATTGCAGTAGCATCCAGTTGTGCATCTTGTAAAGCCAGGCGCATTGCAACTTGCATACTGTTGCTATCGGGTTGAGTAACATGCAGGCCATCTGAATTAGTCCCAAAGCCTATTAGTTCGGCATGAATGCGCCCGCCTCGTGCCAAAGCGTGATCCAGCTCTTCCAGTATCAGCGTCCCCGCCCCTTCCCCAATTACCAACCCGTCCCGATCGCGGTCAAAAGGTCTGGGGCTTTTATCGGGTGTGTCATTCCGCGTACTGGTTGCGAATAAAGTATCGAATACCGCAGCTTGAGTAGCCGAAAGTTCTTCCGCACCGCCTGCCACCATTAATTTCTGATGCCCGTATTTTATCGCTTCATAAGCATAACCGATGCCTTGACTGCCCGATGTACAAGCGCTGGATGTGGTATAAACCCTACCATTGATACCGAAAAACAGGCCGATATTAACCGGTGCAGTATGCGCCATCATTCTGATATACGAGGTTGCATTAAGACCGTCGGTCGTGTGATTAATCAACATATTGCCGAAATCGGCAATTGCTTCAAAACTGCCTGCACAACTTCCGTAAGCAACGCCTGTTTGGCCATTTTTAAGACATGGATTATTTAACAATCCGGCGTCAATCAGCGCCATTTCCGTTGCATAAACCGCCATTAACGCAACACGTCCCATACTGCGGGTTTGTTTACGTGAATAATGCTCCGGTTTTGAGAAATCCACAGGCGCACCCAGCCGGGTATTCAAGCCTTTATATTTTTCCCAGTCCGGCATAGTCTGAATTCCGGTAGATTGTGCTTTAAGGCGCCTGGAGACTTCCTGCCAATCATTACCTATCGGTGAAATGCCTGCCATGCCGGTTACAACAACCCGTTTCATTAACACAGCCCCCCGTTAACCGAAAGCACCTGCCGGGTTATATAACCGGCATCTTCGGACATTAAAAACGCCACCGCTGCCGCGACTTCTTTGGGGTTACCGATTCTACGCGCGGGAATCATTTTTTTTATCTCATCAAGAGGTAGTTCATTGACCATTTCGGTATCGATAAGCCCCGGCGCAACACAATTGACGGTAATGTCCCGTTTTGCGAGTTCCAAAGCCAGCGCTTTTGTAGCACCGATGATGCCCGCTTTTGCCGCACTGTAATTGACCTGCCCCCGATTGCCCATTAAACCGGAAACCGAAGACAAGGTAACGATGCGTCCGGGCTTGCGCCGCCTGACCATAGGCATAACGACCGGCTGCAAGACATTATAAAACCCGTCGAGATTGGTATGTATCACACTATCCCAGTCTTCTCCTGTCAGTGACGGGAAGGCGTTATCAGCCGTAATACCGGCATTACAGACAACACCGTAATAAGCGCCGTGGGTTTCAATATCCTGGTTTATTTGTACGGCACATTGCTCGCGGTCGGCAATATCAAATTGCAGGATTCTGGCCGTTTGCCCCAATTGTTCAATTTCCAATGCGACTTGCTCAGCTTGGATAAGTTGGCTACGGCAATGAATTACCAGATCAAAACCCTGGTGCGCCAAATATAAAGCAATCGCTTTACCTATGCCGCGACTTGCGCCGGTTACTAAAATAGTTTTATTCATATGAGAACCTCTAAAAATTGCACTTCGACAAGCTCAGTGCGAACGGTGACCTTTGTAGCGCAACACAAACCGTTCGTCCTGAGCCTGTCGAAGGACTTTATCAAAGATTCCTTAACGGTGGTTGATAAACATTCAAATTAGCACATACTTCTACGCCAACGCCCTGAATCCGGCATTCAAAAGCGCCCAAGCCATCGTTTTGTAT
>JAYTJI010000205.1:0-2402 GCA_043731245.1 Methylococcaceae bacterium
TACGGCTAAAGCTGCGCTACAAGCTAAGGGATTGCCGCCAAATGTAGAGCCATGATTTCCGGCAATGAGCAGCTGTGCAGCTTTGCCCCGCGCAAGACATGCGCCAATAGGTACGCCATTCCCCAAAGCCTTTGCCAGCGTACACACGTCAGGGAGAATATTATTGTGCTGAAAGGCAAGAAATTTTCCGGTACGGCCTATGCCCGTCTGGATCTCATCCAGCATCATGAGCAACTCATGCTGGTCACACAAGCTGCGTATCCGGTTAAGGTAATCAACGGCCGGGATATTAACGCCGCCTTCCCCTTGTATAGGTTCAACTAACACAGCAACGATATTTTTATTATTGTTAATAGCCTGCGAAATAGCATTAATATCGTTATAAGGTACGCGCACAAAACCCTCAACCAGCGGCGCAAAGCCTTGTTGTATTTTACTATTACCGGTAGCGCTTAGCGTTGCTAAGGTGCGGCCATGAAAGCTTTTTTCCATGACTATAATCGCGGGATTTTCCACGCCTTTTTCGTGTCCGTATTTGCGAGCCAGTTTGATGGCGGCTTCATTTGCCTCAGCGCCCGAATTACAGAAAAACACGTTATCCATGCCGCTTTTTTCAGCCAGTTTGTCCGCCAGACGTTCCTGATTGGCTATTTTATAAACATTAGAGGTATGCAGCAGCTTTTCGCTTTGTTGACAAATAGCCTTATGCACAGCGGGGTGAGCATGTCCCAAACTGCATACGGCGATGCCGGATAAAGCATCCAGATAACGATTGTTATTTTCATCCCATAACCACGCCCCCTCCCCTCTTTCAAAGGCAATGGGTAAACGATTGTATGTTGGCATAATGTGGCTGGTCATGGCTTCTGCCTGCAAACGTAAAACAGGTAGCTTTTCGCCGCCTGATAAAAAAATGTTCGATTATAAGTACCAATCTTGCCTCAGGCAAGGGTTGGAATGCAATATTTCCTTTTTTAAGTGGCGTAAAGTTGATAAAATCACTTGGTTTTTATTTATTATGAGTGACTACTGCTATGAGCGTTATAGAAAGAATCAAAGACCAGCTTGAAAATAATCCGGTCGTTTTATACATGAAAGGTTCGCCTGATTTTCCACAATGCGGCTTTTCCGGTCAAACTGTGCAGATATTAAATGCCTGTCAGGCAAAATACATGTACGTTAATATTTTTGAAGATCCAGAGTTGCGTGATGCGCTTAAAGAATATTCAAATTGGCCAACTTATCCGCAATTGTATATCAACGGTGAATTAGTCGGTGGTTGTGACATCGTTATCGATTTGTATAAAAAAGGTGAGTTGGTAGGATTGTTGGCAGCTGTTAATGGCACAGAACAATAACTACCCGCAATGCAAGCATACGGAATTGCAGGTGGGATTGATCCGTAATAAAACACCTCGCAATACATAAAGTTAAGATTGTAGATGTGCTGACGTTAGGAAGCGCATCAATCGAGACTGCTTAGCTTTATATCCACGATGCTAATTTATTTTTGCAGCTTACCTGAGAAAAAACTAAGCATTTGCATTTTACAAAAACGGCTTTAGCCAAATCCTTTGTGGCTAAAGCCGTTTTTGTGACAACTCCCAATGTCCCAATTATTTAGGCTCTATGTGAATCGTAGGAGCGTTGGATTGGATTAGCATGCAGCAATCCGCCATCAACGGAACACCAAACTGACCCTTGCCCGGAATTTTCCAGGCGAGGGTTTTTTATGCGCTGAATGTGCTGTCAGAATAATATTAGGCAACCGGTGCGTGGACATAAAATGGTTTTGTGTTTTCAGAATTTCCTGAATCGCGCCCGGTTAGCTTTTCGTTAAATACCTGTGATCAGAAAGTCGATCGCTGAAATAATTTCGGTTCTGATATGAGCCAATGAACCTTCGTATTGGCTTAAGGTTCGCGTTGATACGCTTGCCATTTGATGAGTAAGTAGCGAGTATTCCTTACCTTCAATTATAATTTCCGGGCATAGATTTTTAGGATAAGATTTTACGGGGTTGGATAACGCTGCCAGGGGAATCACCACCCTTGAGTTGAGCCCGTCTAACAGAACGTCTTGAACATCAACAATAAACGGGTAAGTAGTATTAGTGTCTTTATCTGTATTTGCGTAATAATCAAACTGAGCCATCAGAATACCCGGTGCTTATCAGCAAAAAGGCCATGTGACTCTGCAAGTTTATTGCAGGCATCTATTGCCTCTTTGTTTTCGGCTAACCATTTTTCCCGGCGAGCGGCTTTCAATTCATTAAGCAAAGCGGACTCAAGGGTGGCCGATAAATTTATCTTTAGAGCTTTTGCTTCGTTAAGCAAGTCGCTGTTAATGCTTAAGTTTGCAGGCTTTTTGGGAGTATTCGTATCATAAATTTGTCGCATCGG
>JAYTJI010000206.1:0-2098 GCA_043731245.1 Methylococcaceae bacterium
GTTAATACGGCTAACTGCCTTGCTTTCGCCAATGCCAGACAAGCTCTGTCGCCTAATGACAATCCGTAACGCTGAGTTTGGGGGATCAAATTGGCGGCGTGGAGGGCATGTATTTGGGTAAAGGGGGTTATTTCTATTGACGTTTTCTGTATTTCTTGAATAAACAGGGTTGCATCAATGCCATCACGAATAAATCGTCCGGCTACTTCGCTTAAATTGACGGTGGAAATGCAGGCGCTTTCAAGATATTTTCCCACCATCCCGTGACCTGCTTCACGAAACAGGTAGGCTAATAACGCAGATGCGTCGAGTACGATCATTCTTTTTTTGCTTCTGCTCTACGTTCTTGTATTAACTGCTCAACGACATTATTGGGTTTTTTTCCTTGATAAAGCTGGTCTACCAGCTGCTGCAAACTGGAAACAGGTTGTTTATTGTTTATACAAGTGTTGGTCAGTATATTTCGTACTTCCGCTTCTACGCTAATCCCGTCTTGAGCCGCCATTATGCGTAATGTCGAATGAACATTATCAGGGAGATTTCGGATTGTTAGCGTTGGCATGGTTGTCTATTCGAAATAGGTAAAGTTTAAATATAGTCAATGACAGCAATGCTGTCAAACTTTCTATTCTGGCAGAGCCTTCCGAATTTGCAAAACCGTTAACGACTCAAAAACATCGCATCGCCGTAACTGAAGAACCGGTAAGATTGATCAATTGCATGTTGATAGGCGTTCATAATAGAATCGTAACCGGCAAACGCTGAAACCAGCATCAACAAGGTAGACTCTGGCAGATGAAAGTTGGTCAGCATGGCATCGACTGATTTGAATTGATAGCCGGGGGTGATAAACAAATCGGTATCGCCAAAACTGGATGCCAGCTGGTCGTTTTTAGATGCGGACTCCAATGCTCTGACCGCCGTTGTACCGATGGCAATGACCCGCCCTCCTCTTTCTCTGGCTCGCCTTACCGCATCAACAGTTGCCTCTGACACGGCAAAATATTCTTTGTGCATCAGGTGTTCTGATAAATCTTCCACCCGAACCGGCTGAAACGTACCGCTGCCAACATGTAGGGTCACAAAAGCCGTGTGTACGCCTTTGGCTTTAATTTTATTCATCATCGCCACATCAAAATGCAGGCCCGCTGTAGGTGCGGCGACAGCGCCCGCTTCTTTGGCAAATACGGTTTGATAGCGGGTTAAATCCGATTCATCATCGGCGCGGGTTATATAAGGCGGCAACGGGATATGGCCTATCTGCTCCAATAGCACTAATAAATTGGCATCGGCAAATTCCAGCTGAAACAAATCATCCGCCCTGCCCTGCACTTCACACTGATAGCCCTGATCCAGCTCAATCAAAGCCCCCGGTTTCGGCGATTTACTGGCTCTAACATGAGCAATGGCGTGATGGTCGTCAAGTATGCGTTCTATCAGAATCTCGACTTTGCCGCCGCTTTGCTTTTTGCCAAACAGCCGGGCAGGAATCACCTTAGTATCATTAAAAACCAGTAAATCACGTTCATTGATTAAATCAATAAAATCGGTAAATTGCCGGTCGGTTATCTGCCCGGTGTCTCTATTCATACACAACAAGCGGCTGGCATCTCGCTCTGCCAAGGGTTTTTGCGCAATTAACGCATCGGGTAACAGGTAGTTAAAGTCACTTTTTTTCATAGCGGGCGATATTATCAGGTTAAGCCGGTTAAAACACCTTAAAAAATAAACTGGCTTTTCTTGGAAAGTATTCTTATAATAGTTGTTCTTTGCCGGGGTGGCGGAACTGGTAGACGCGCCGGATTCAAAATCCGGTTGGGGTGACTCAGTGCCGGTTCGATTCCGGCCCTCGGTACCAATTATAGGTTCGAGTATGTGCAAAGAAGTATAAAAACCCGCAAGCCGTAAGGCTTCGCGTGTTTTTTATTGTCCGACGATGTACCATGGAATACAGTAACACTCGACACTTTATGCAGTAAGATTTACAGTAGTTTCGAAGCAGTAACAAAAGTTACTGCAAATTACTGGAGTTACTGAAAATGGCTATTGGGTTACTGCACGACGTTACTATTCGCAACGCAAAGCCCACCGACAAAGC
>JAYTJI010000207.1:0-8123 GCA_043731245.1 Methylococcaceae bacterium
ACTATTTTAGCGGCTGAGCAAATGCGTCGTTTCGGTTTGGTTCCGCGTGTCGCCTTGCTATCGCATTCCAACTTCGGCACCAGCAATAGTGAGTCCGCACAAAAAATGCGTGCCGCGCTGGCAATCATCCAGAAACAGGCACCAGAACTGGAAGTCGATGGAGAGATGCACGGCGATACCGCGCTAGACTATGACTTGATGAAAAAAATGATGCCGGATTCGAAGTTAAAAGGTAGCGCCAATTTGCTGGTTTTACCTAATATTGATGCTGCAAATATCGCTTACAACCTGCTCAAGACTGCGGCAGGCAATGGTGTCGCAATCGGCCCCGTGCTACTCGGCTGTGCCAAACCGGTTCACATTCTCACACCCTCCGCTACAGTACGAAGAATCGTGAACATGGCTGCTTTGTGCGTGGTGGATGCGGTAGAACAGCAATAACTTACTTGGTGAGCCGTTTTTGAACGGAATAGGCAATGGCGGTGCGATCTTTAGGTGACCGATTTGGGAAACCACTGCTGGAATAAATGAAGCCTGCAACGCGTACGATTTCTAAGAGGAATTAGCTTTGTCAGAGCGTCTCGCTGCCATCAATAAATGAAGCCTGCAACGCGTACGATTTCTAAGAGGGTCATCAATTCCTGTTGCTTCTTGCTCAGTGGGTCGTGTCTTCTGCCAATCAAAGAAACGACGCGCCTTGTATATTAAGCCATGTCTGTGATAATGTATCTCGTAACCCGCTCATTATCATCGATAAGATTGAATTTTAGAGGTTTCTATTTATTACCTTATGGGCAGGTGATTTTTCTTTTTTGGTCTTTTAGGCTCTGTGTCCGCTTGCTTTAATGAGTTTTGCAAGTTCCTCCTACGTTATACAATTAAAACCCTGATAATAAGCTAACCATCGACATTTCTATGAAAAAAGCACTTGCATATTGCACATTATCTCTTGTTTTCTTGGCACCTTCAGCTCAATCCGAAGAAATTGGCTGTGTTACCACATCCTGGAAACTGATCGGTTCAAATCACAAAGTCTGCGTACAGGCATTTGATGATCCTAAAGTAAAAGGGGTCGCCTGTCACATTAGCCAAGCTCGAACCGGTGGTATTGCCGGAGCATTTGGCGTCGCTGAAGATCCGTCGCAATTTTCTATTGCCTGCCGTCAGGTTGGCCCGATTATCATTGATAAAAAGTTGTCGAAAGAAGAAACCGCATTTAGCGAAGACACCTCCATTTTTTTTAAAGAAACTAAAGTCACACGTATGTTTGACGCTAAGCGCAACACTTTAGTGTATGTTGCTATCAGTCGTAAATTGATTGAAGGTGCGCCTGCCAACAGTATATCTACAGTTCCCATTATGCCGTGGAATGATAAATAAACTCTGCATCTCACTGCCCCTCAGCTAAGGTTTGAACAAGAGTAGATACTCTGTTCAATTTCAAGTTAAATTTGCTGATTTTTTACTATCCGTTACATTCTGGAATAGCATAAAAACGGGTGTTGTCGAAAGGCCCATTGTGTTTAAACATACCGTGTATAGCAGCATGGGGCAGTTTACGAATGACCGCACAGACGCCTTGTAACGGAGTTTTGCCATTATCCATGAAATGTTGAAAATAAGCCTTGACGTGCTGGTCATGCTGTTTGGCGCTCAAGGCTGGCATATACAGGGCAGAACGGATATGCCGGTTACCGGCGCGGGGCACCTACCTTCCTTTTGTATGCAGCCTCTAAGCTTCAGATACTCCAGGTATGGGTGAATAGGGCGGGGTCAATCTACGGAACAGGCTCTGGTTAGTAATCAGTCCTCAGGATGTGACGGCCCCCCAATGAATTGTTAAAGCTTACTTGATCTTCTTAAACAAATGTTTTATTAAATTTAATCATACAAGGCGGTTTCGCCGACAGGCAAACCGCCTTAAACGGAGAGGATGGAGTTAGTTTTACACGGATTTTTCAAGCTGTTTTTTAAACTACCGCGTACGGCGCTTTTTCGTAGCCCTTAGATGGGCTTTGGCGTCAGCCCATCCACCAATCAATTCAAATTATCCGTCATCGTATTTTTTGAAGAGCTGTAGCCATGGTACGCATCGCGTACCAAAATTATTATCGAGGTAACGTGGTTGTACAGATCCTTGAACCTGACCCCTGCTTAGGCTTCTCCAAGCGTTTTTTAGTCGGATTGCCTTTGATGTTGTACGTTGTTGGTTGATTTGCTGTCGCTAAAGTGATATTTCATCTTAAACAACATATTTAAATGAAGATGTGGTTGTTCTGGATAGTGACGGTGCGGGTTGGTGACTTTGCCAAGCCCGCATTGGACTTTAATGATTTGTGGAACTGTTCGGCTTTCCGCCGCTTTTGGTAGATCGTTGTGACTTATCATAGGCTAAGGAACAAGCTAACTTTTCGGATGTCGATTCACTGGGTTTGGCAGGGCTTGCGGAAATATTGCCACGCAATCCATAACCAAACCGGAGCCGCATGTAAGAAGGCCACTTGGCTTTGGAACAGCTCATAATGTCCGGTTTTTGCCAACGGTAAGAACAAGTAATAAACTGACAGTGTTGCGGAAGCTAGCAGCAATGGCCCATTGCGCATAAGTGCCGCAAACGGCAAAAACCAAAGCGCGTACCAAGGAAACTGTGCAGGGGAAAGGTAAAAAATGCTTGCGGTAATCACCATGGCCCGTGTGATTTGGTCGGTAAGCCCTGATATTGGACGCCACGCCATTGCTATGGCAACTAATGCGGCTACGCCACTCAACAACAGACGCAATAATTTGCCTGCCGAGTTGCTATCGATACCGGTCAGATAACACAGCACAGCTTGTAGCCATGCAAAAGGGGCATTATTAATGTGCCACGCCGACGCATAAGCATTTAATCCTGACGTTTTGGTAAAGGCTACTGCCAACAACGGCGATAGGGACGCTGTCGAAACCAGTATTAGCACTGCTAACGGTGGCAGATAACGACGCCAACCCGCTAAACCTTGCCTAAACAGTAATGGCGTAAGCAAAACAGGCCAAATTTTTATCCCTACAGCCAATGCCAACAGCGTAGCGGCAAGCTTTGGCCGTTGCCGATACATTGCCAAAAAGGCACCCAGTATTAATGGCGGCAAAAAAGCATCAACATGCCCTGCACCTACCCCGGCAAGAATGACCAACGGATTACACCAGTACAGAGCCGCCCAGATTCTGGTATGGCCTAAGTGTTGCAATAACGCAATAACAACCCAGAGCGTTGTGCAATCTGCAATCAATAGTAAGACCCTTAAGCTATCTAAAGACCAAGGCATAAGATAATATGCCTGTGCGAAAATCAACTGGGCAACACCCGGATAAATTGAGGTTAATTCAGGAAAATTGATCAGATGGATGGTATCGCTACCGGCGACCGCAAGCGCCTTAATTCCATCAGGGATAAAAATACCGCCTTGGGACACTTGTTCAGGTGAGAATGTATAGGGATTGAAGCCATGTGCAAGCACTGCACCGTCCCAGAGATAGCGATAAAAATCATCATCAAGCGGCGGCAATGAGCCAAACCAGGACAGGCGTAAGCAAATCCCCGTAGCAACCATAAAACCAAAAAAACGGGGGGTGGCAGTTTTAAGCAATTTTGGCGCAACATAAAAGCCAATCAATGTTGGCACGGTCAGCCAAGCCAAAAAAGGCGCTAAGTCAAACGACCGCTGGATGGTCTCACGATCCAGAGCTGTCGCAGCCACAACCAATGCAATCTGCCTAAGCAATAATAGCAGCAAGACGCCAAACAGAACCGGGGTGATACCAATCTGGTTTTGAAAACCCGTTCTGCATGAGCGGAACAGGCTAGCGAGATTGGCATGGATAGTTTCAAGTTTCATTATTAGTTACGGCTCATTTTAGGGCTGTGCCTAATAGATTTAACGTTGGCCATGCCTACTTGATTGGCATTGCTATTAATGCTGATCCGTTTGATCATAATGCCATGCTTGTCAGGAACGCCTAGTTTGGGATACAAATTTTTTGGGTGTATGCCAAAATGGCACTTTGACAGTTTTGCGGTAACTATCCCTTATTGCAACTTTCTTCCCAGGGGAAGGGATTGTTGAACTTGTGCAGATGTCCACGCATAAAAACTCACCTTTACTTACCTTCCGGCAAACGCAAAGGCCTTTTTTTGAGAGCCAGTGCAGCATCATGTACTGCTTCAGATAGGGTAGGGCGTGCGTGTATGGTTCTGGCCAGATCTTCGCTGCTGGCGGAAAATTCCATTGCCAGGACGGCTTCAGCTATTAGCTCAGAGGCTTGTGTGCCAATAATATGAACGCCGAGTATCTTATCACTTTCGGCGTGGGCAATAATTTTAACCATACCCTCCGTTTTGCCCGTCGCAAGTGATCGAACGGCTGAAATTAATGGAAAGATACCGACTTTTATAGCTTCGCCTGTGGCACGAAGAGCCTGTTCGGTTTGGCCTACCCAGGCAATTTCAGGTTCGGTATAAATAACGCTAGGTAGATTGTCGTAGTTGATGGGGTTATGCAATCCAGCGATAATTTCGGCAACGGATACGCCTTCCTCTATGCCCTTGTGTGCCAACATCGGCCCAAGTAAATTCAAGTCGCCAATCGCATAAACGCCGGGCAGGTTGGTGCGACAGTGTTCATCGACATAAACATAGCCATTTTCATCCAGCAATAAATCGGCTTCAGCTGCGGCCAGATCCTCGCTATTGGGTTTTCGTCCAGAGGCAACAATTAGTTTATCAACACGCAGGGTATGGCTGCCTTCCTGATCCTGATAGTCTACAGTGACTTTTTTATTGCCTTTTTTTGCGGCTGTGACACGGGCGCCCAAACGTAAATCAAGCCCCTGTTGGCTGTAAATACGATAAGCCTCGCCTGAAATTTGTTGGTCAAGTAAGGATAAAAAGTTTTCCTGTGCTTCCAGCAGTATGGTTTCAGCGCCGAGTCTCTTCCAGATGCTTGCTAACTCAAGACCCACCACGCCAGCGCCGATAATGGCTAATTTTTTTGGTATTTCCTTAAGATCCAGAGCGGCAATAGAATCAATAATAAATTCGTTGTCTATCAGGGTGCAGGATAATTTTATCGGAGTTGAGCCAGTAGCCAGGACAATATGCTCGGTGTCAAGTATTGAATGCGTTTGGGGTTCCTTGGTCGTAATTTCGACTTGCCGGGCATTCAGTAATCGGGCCTTTGCCTGAATGTGGTTTATCTTGTGATGTACAAACAAATCAGCCATCTGTCGGCCGATGTCATCGATAATTTTATCTTTGCGCTGAACCATTGTCGGTAAGTCGATTGATATTGCTTCGGCATGAATGCCGTGCTTTGCAATCTCGTGGTTCAGTTGATGATAGATTTTTGCGGACTCCAACAAGGTCATGGTGGCAATACCACCAGTATTGAGGTGAGAGCCGCCTAATTGGCTCTGACCTTTTTTGTTGCGCCAATCATCAATGCAGGCAGTCTTTAATCCGAGTTGCGCACAGCGAATAGCGCTGGCAAAACCGGCAGGCCCTGCACCGATAACGATGACATCGTAATGTGTTTGCTTTTTTGGCATAGTATCAAATATTTAGCAGGAGGTGAGCGGGTGCTTCCAGGCATTCTTTGATGGTAACTAAAAACTGAACCGCTTCGCGGCCATCGACCAAACGGTGATCGTATGAAAGCGCCAGATACATAATCGGCCTGATAACAATTTGGCCATTTTCAACTACAGCCCTTTCCTTGATGGCGTGCATGCCTAAAATAGCGCACTGGGGCGGGTTAAGGATGGGGGTGGATAGCATTGAACCAAATACGCCGCCGTTGGTAATGGTAAAGGTACCACCTTTTAAATCGTCGTATGTTAGTGTACCTGCCCGTGCCTTTTCGCCGAAATTGGTAATGCTTTTTTCAATGCCGGCAAAATCAAGTTGATCGGCATCATGCAAGACCGGCACAATCAGGCCGCGCGGTGTGCTGACAGCAATACCTAAGTCGTAGTAGCCATGATAAATAATATCGTTACCATCAATGGAGGCATTGATGGCAGGGAAGCGTTTTAAAGCTTCAATTGAGGCTTTGACAAAAAATGACATGAAGCCCAGCTTGACAGCGTGTTTTTGTTCAAATCTGGTTTTGTATTGGTTACGAAGATCAATGACATTTTGCATGTTAACTTCGTTAAAGGTTGTCAACATGGCGGCATTTTGTTGAGCTTGTAACAGACGTTCGGCAACTTTTGCCCTTAAACGGGTCATGGGAACCCGTTGTTCCGGACGCAAATTTGATGCAATAGTGGTCTGTCCTGTTTCTGGCTTGATAGGGGGGGTCTGTAGAGATGTAATATTTTGCGTCTCTGCGGTTGTATTTTGTGTCTTTACGACTGCCGGCGTTTGTTTACTAAGATGATCCAGTACATCAGTTTTAGTAAGTCTGCCACTTTTTCCTGTGCCTGTAATAACCGAAGGATCCAGGGTATTCTCATGAATCAAGCGACGCACCGAAGGACTTAACGGGATATCTTCCTCGTTGTGGTCAGGTGTTTTTACGGATGCCGCTTTATTTTCGGCGACGGGGCGCTCTTGAGCAGTTTCAGGATCTAATAATGCCAATAACTCACCGCCAGTAACAATGGCACCATTTTCTTTAAGAATTTGACTGAGTATGCCCGATTCAGGCGCAGTGACTTCAAGTACTACTTTATCCGTTTCAAGATCGACAAGATTTTCGTTTTTATTAACGAAATCACCGGCTTGTTTGTGCCAGGTAATCAGCGTTGCGTCAGAAACAGATTCGGGTAGATTGGGAACTAGGACTTCAATACTCATGTTATTTTCCTGAGGGTTTGCCGTGTAAGGCCGAGTGAACAACAGCTTTTTGCTGTTCTATATGAACGTGAAATTTGCCGACAGCAGGTGCTGCCGATGCTTCACGTCCGGCATAAGTAACACTGATGTTGGCTGGGAGATTATCACTAAAGTGATGTTTGGATTGATACCAGACACCTTGATTTTTTGGCTCTTCCTGACACCAGATAAACTCTTTCAAATGATCATATTTTGCAATTTCCGCTTTAAATAATTGATCGGGGAAAGGATAAATTTGTTCGATACGGGCAATGGCAACATGCTCAACATTTTCTAATCGACGCGTTTCCAACAGATCATAATAGACTTTTCCGGTACATAAAATAAAGCGGGTCACTTTTTTGGGATTAATGTCATCTTGTTCGCCGATGACTGATTGGAATTGTCCGTTAGTCAGGTCTTCCAGTGTGGATACCGCGAGTTTATGTCGTAGCAGGCTTTTAGGGCTCATAACAATGAGCGGTTTTCGATACGGGCGTATCAATTGGCGGCGTAATAAATGGAATATTTGTGCTGGCGTAGTTGGGTTGCAAACCTGGATATTATGCTCGGCACAAAGTTGCAGATAACGTTCGAGTCTAGCAGATGAGTGTTCCGGGCCTTGGCCTTCAAAACCATGCGGTAACAACATAACCAAGCCACACAAACGCCCCCACTTGGTTTCGCCGGAACTGATAAACTGATCGATAACCACCTGAGCGCCATTGGCAAAATCGCCAAATTGCGCTTCCCAGATAACCAGGGTATCAGGCATCGTAGTGCTGTAGCCGTATTCGAAACCTAACACCCCAGCCTCGGACAACAGGGAATCAAAAATCTGGGCGCGGCCTTGATTGTTGTCCAGATGCTTAATGGGTGTATAGGTTTTATTATTGATTTGGTTGTGCAATACCGCATGGCGATGCACAAAAGTACCACGCCCCACGTCTTGACCTGTCAAGCGGACATGGTATTTTTCTAAAAGGAGGCTGGCATAAGCCAGATTTTCAGCAAATCCCCAATCCAAAGGCATGGCCCCTGCGGCCATTTTGCGGCGGTTATCCATAACTTTGGTGACCCTTGGATGTAATTCGAAGCCTGCAGGTAGTCGTTGCATGCGGTCATTACAAAAGCGGAGTTGATCCATTGATATGGCGGTATTACAAGGCGTGTCCCAGCTTTTATTAAGATACTGGTTCCATTGATTGCTGTACGAATAGTTGGGGTTTTCTAACACAGGTCTTGAGACAACATGACCTGCTTCAAGCAA
>JAYTJI010000208.1:0-1488 GCA_043731245.1 Methylococcaceae bacterium
TATCATTCCTTAAACAACACTTCAATGGTGACTGGCTACTCGCTCTGGCTGCCTATAATTGTGGACTGGGTACGGTCGATAATGCTATCAAGCGTAATCGCGCAGATGGCCTCGACACTGATTACTGGTCATTGCGCTTACCTGAAGAAACGCTAGAGTATGTACCCCGTTTTCTGGCATTATCGGGCATCTTTTCGAATCCAACAGCACATGGATTAAAACTTTCTCCCGTCAGAAATGAGCCCTATTTTGTTAAAGTTAAAATTGAACGTAAGCATGATATTGAATACTTGGCTGAAAAAGACTTTAAAGAAGTCGCTGAGTTAGCCAACCTCAGTTATGAACAATTCAATCTCCTTAATCCCGGTTACCTCAATCCCAAATTAGCAGCGGATGGGCCGTTTACCTTCCTCATGCCCGCCACTAACGCCAGCCAATTACATCAGCGCTTAACCAGTATCGCTCAATTTCTGGAGCAACCGACGACAATATCAACTGCTCATGCGCCATTGAGAAAAAACACCCTATCCACAGATTATGAACAAAAGACAGCATTATCTCTGCTTAGTGATATAACACTACCCACAGCGAAAGATCCTATAACAATGGCTAACCCGTTCCTATCACTTAACCTGGATGACAACCAAACTACACCTCGCCTGGCGAATCAACTGGTAATCGTACCTGATGCCCAATCCGCCTCCTCAAAACGAACAAAGAAAAACTTATAACCAATGGGCTACATTGAAAACCTTCTTACAGCGCTTTATTCATATTCAGTTCCATTCTCTTAATTTCGTCCGATCCATTTAATAAAATAGAATTGTCTATATTTAAGTGGTCGTTGCTAATTTTGTCCGGATACTCTACATGCGATAAGATATGTTTTATGCAGTTGATTCTCGCCTTTCTCTTATTGTCAGACTTAATAACTGTCCATTCCGCATAAGGCGTATTGGTAGAAAGCAACATGGAATATTTTGCAATGGTATATTTATCCCATAATTTTTGTGCTTCCATATCAACAGGAGAAATTTTATATTGTTTTAAAGGGTCATTTACTCTTTTGTCAAAACGCCTGGCTTGTTCTTTTTTACTCACCGAAAAATAGAATTTAATAAAAATAATTTTTGAATTTACGATCATTTTTTCAAATTCAGGCGTTTCTCTTAAAAACTCCTTATGCTCTTCCTCTGAACAAAACCCCATAACGGGCTCTACTCCGGCTCTGTTATACCAGGAACGGTCAAATAGCACTATTTCTCCAGCCGAAGGAAGATAGCCGACATACCGTTGAAAATACCATTGCGTCCTTTCTGTATTTGATGGTTTCTCCAAAGCAACAACTTTTGCGCCACGAGGATTCAAATGTTCGGTAATTCTTTTTATAGCTGAAGTTTCCCAGTTTTTTGGGAGCATGAATATTAGAGAGTGCTAATTTTCGAAAAATATTAGCTAACTCTAATATACATTCACAAATCGCCCGAT
>JAYTJI010000209.1:0-1525 GCA_043731245.1 Methylococcaceae bacterium
GCTGTAAAGCTAACTGCACGCGGACGCGGATCAACCAGGGTATTTTCTACGATAGCGTTGGTTTTGGTGTCAATCCAATGCACCATATTGGTCGTTTCAGAAGCGCTGATCAGCCAATGATTATCAGGGCTAACGGTAATCCCTTCCGGCTCTACGCCTACCTTAATTTGCTTAACGGCTTTCTTTTTGGCAATATCAATAACAGTTGCCATGCTATCGTCCTCGTTGGATACATACAGCCTGTCACCCTTGGGATTTAATGCAAAAGTTTCGGGATCATCACCAGACGGTAATTTTCCGACTTCTTTCAAGGTTTCAGCATCGATAATTTTAATAGTATTGTCATCGCTGGTTGCGATATACAAAAACTTATTATCGGGACTGATGGCAATACCTCTGGGGCGCTGACCTATCGGCACAGTTTTGATTAACTTACCCGCAATCGGATCAACCACAGCCAGTGCATTATCTTTTTCCAACGTAACAAAAACTGTTTCCGCTTGCACAGCTCCTGCTATTAGTAACGATAAAGCCAAACTTAAGCCCTTTTTTTTCATACTCATTTATCCCATTTACATTGTGATTCAGGTTGATCATAACCTAAGGTATCCAGTTCAGTTTTTGGATGCAGAAACCCTTCAATGGGTGCGACAGCCACTAATGACCTGGGCGCTGCCAACAAAACGGGCTGCCGTAACTGACCATCCCATGCTCGAAATGACAAAGGATTACCTTTATATCCCTGTAATGCAAACGCATCACTTAACATATAATCTTTTACTTGTTTGGTGGCATTGGAACCCGTGCGTGTAGCGGCCTCACCAATCGCCCTAACGGCTAAATAAGCCGCATAATCCTGCTCTTCCATCCAGCGCCCCGCTTTCTCTTTAAAGCGATTTTGAATTTGCACTGCACCCCATTGCTCATGCGTCCAATGCCATGAAGCAGCAATCAGTCCCTGAGTGCCTATCACCGGTCTTGGAACCCAGGTGCGATAATCCAGATATTCGCCGAACTGACCTTGTTCGTCGGCAACCACCAACACATCATACTCATCAACCTGAGTAAAGACTGCCACGTCCGATTGCGCTGTGCGCCTGGCATCGAAGGTATGCTCCCAGATTTTTTCCGCCACTATTTTCATGCCGAAACGCTTGGCGGCTCGCTTAATAGCGTCAGCAAACAAACGATCTTCCTGGGTGGGCCCAATGACCAGAAACCACTTAGTCCAGCGTTTCTTCATCATATACTGTGCCAAGGCATCAGCCCGCATGGCTCTGCTGGGCAACAAGTGCAAAACATTATTGCGGCATTGCCCGTTGCGTAAGGCGTCATCCACTGTTGCCACGTCGAATAACAGCATAAGCTTTGCAGCAGGCAAATCAGCAAGTTGCTTTATCTGCTCCGCTGGCAAGTTAAGCACCACATAAGAAAATTTATTCACCAGCTCTTTATTAAAGGTATCCGCCACATTACCATTTAACGGCACAATAAACTTTTTCAAATTAAATTGCTGGCCGATAAA
>JAYTJI010000210.1:0-7689 GCA_043731245.1 Methylococcaceae bacterium
CACACCGCACCATGTTTCGATGCCGAGTTGTTCCAGTAACGCGCGTTTTAGCCCCGTTTGCACCATAGTCACATCGGTGACAATGAGCTTGCAGCGCAACAAAGCACGTATGCCGGTTTCAACCGCGCCCGCCGAAAAATAGATGTCGTCAACCGCGTTAAAATCACCGCTGGTATGCACCAATCGTTGCAGGATGGTTAAATGGCTAGGGGGAAAGCGCGACCAATCACGTCCGGCAGCGATAATTCGGAAACTTTCGGCTTCAATCGGGTGCGGTTCGTAAGCTGCGAATTCTGGTGTAGTCTCGGAGGATGTGGCGGTTTTTTCCGACAAACCGCGTACTTTAAGATGATGCGCCCGTTGCGGTTCGCCGACTTGCGTTTCAAAACCGACAATCTGCACGCGGTACTTGCACAGCGCACAGTTCATATCGGCACGACCTTCTAACGCTTCTTGCGCCCGTGCAATCAGCACATCGGCAACGTGAGGGTGTACGCCTAAATATCCTGCCTTCAAAACTTCCAAATTGGGTTCACGTTCTTGTATTGCATCAGCGGCGGCATAAATGCGCTTCACTAACACGCCATCAAACAGAAAAAACGGCACAACAATTAACCGCGCATAACTCAGTTGTGAAGCGGCGCGTAAGCCATCGGCAACCAGCGGTTTAGCTGTGCCGGAATAACACACGAACGCCGTACCAAAACCCATACCTTCTTCAATCATACGGGCAAATTTAGCGACTTCACCGTTAGCATCGGGGTCTGTTGTACCGCGTCCGACCAGCACCAAACAGGTGTTATCACGACGTACCGTGTGCGGCGATTGCGCTTCAGCGGCAACGATGCGCTCTTGCATCACTTGCAACAATAGCGAATGCAAGCCCAGCGGCGCACCGAAATGAAAATCGATGTCTGGGTGTGTTTGGGCAAAGCCAAGCAACTCACTGGGCATGTCGTTTTTGGCATGGCTGGCCGCCAATAATACCGTCGGCACCATCACCACTTGCTGTGCGCCAGCATCCAGTTGCGCTTGAATAGCTTGGTCTATCGTCGGGCTGGCAAATTCCAGATAGCCGTGGGTAACCAGCTGCTGCGGTGCGCGTTGTTTGACTAACGCAACCAGTTGTTCAAATTCTTTTACGCCGTCGGGGTCTCGGCTGCCATGCCCTGCCACGATAATCCCGAACGGTTTCTTGGTTTCTACAGACATCATGGCGTTTCTATCTGGCTGGACATAGGGCTTAAGGTGCGGATTAACATAATGCTCATATCACTGAATTCTTGCGTTGCGCAATCCGCTAATGTACCGTGCCATTCGGCTTCGGCTCTGGTTAAATTTTCCCACACTTCGGTCGGATGTTCAGCGGGTATGCCGTTGTCCAACAAATAAGCGGCAATATGGCGCGGCATAAAAGAGCGCGCCGCATCCCACGGGCAGGGGATCACGATGGCATTGCGCTGGTCTTGCAACACATGTACCAGATGCCGTTTGAACGGTTCAAGATCACCACGACGGTGCAAGGTAATAAACGTGGTTTCATCAAAACACACCTTGGCACGCGAGGCGAGTATTTGCGCGGATGAAATGCCCGGCAGTGTTTCCACCGGATGTCCGCAAGCCCGTTCGACCCGTTCCAGATATTGAAAGCCGCTGAAATGAATATCGCCCATAAACACCACCACACAGCGTTTTCCTGCGTGATGTGCTTCCGCTACGGTCGCCAATTGCGCGACTTGATCGCGGTAATTCATCAGCACGGTTTGTGCTGTTGCTGGAATCAGGCTTTGTACGACGTTGACGACGGCATCAAACCCAGCCACTACATCGGCATTGCGGATGAGTTCCGCGCCGCGCTGGGTTAAATAGCCTATATCGCCGGGGCCTGCGCCTATGCAGATAATCATGCACCTTCCTTAATAGTTGTTGAATTTAATTGTTTTGTTAATCAGCCAATTGAAAGCCGGCTTGTACAAAATGTCGGTCAAAAGCCAATGCACGCGATAACTGCATTTCAGTCATCACTGCAAATGATAAACAGTCTACCAAACCCCAGGTTTTATCCTGGTGTTTGTCATACCAGTGCATGGCGGTGTTAAATACCGTCGGGTTAAGTGTAACCAGTGTCACTTCATCGGCTGCCTGAAAATGATGAATAATCAAACTGGCTTGTTTTCGCGCAAATCTGGATAAGGCATTGCCGACTTCAAGCAACACTGCATCAGTTGTCACTAACCGGTGACCATCGTACTTTTCGGATAGTTTTAAAGCTTGCGAATGAAAATGGTCATTTTCGTTGATTAAGGCAATGATGTAGCCCGTATCGACAAATAATGGTTTAGACATGTTTTTCGCCGTTTAAATATGCATCCAAATTTTCAGAAAAATCTTCAGGCCCTGAGATTCTGATTTGCTTTAATGAAGATAGCAGCGATTGTTTAGGCTTAGCGGTTGATTCGTCTGAGGCCAGGATGATCACCCGTACCGCTTTGTCGTTCCATTGTTCACGATAGGCTTCAGGAATGCTAATAATGACTTTGCCATCGTGGGCGATAGCATCTAATTCAATGGCGTTCATAAAAACTCCGAGGTTAATGTTATGTTTTAGGTGTTAGTCACACGGACTTTGCCGGTGAGAAAAAAATAGATTACTTATTCTTAAAGCAGTCAACACTAGCGCATTAATGGAAAATAAATTCAATCTACTCTGCATTTTTCGAGGGCTAGAGGTATTCATAAGTAAATTATATGTTCAAGGCAATTTTTGCCAATTCTCTAGTATCTTTTACACAATCATGCAAACATTCGTTTAATTGTGTTTCAGGTAACCAGCTTTTTCTATCAATAGACGAGTTGCCCAATTTCTACAATGGGTGCATGGCGTATTTTCATATACCCACAACATTGTCTTAATAAGCTCTTTCAAAGGATTTTTTTCGAAAAGTTTTATTGCATCCATACAAGCTCCACGCAAAATATCTTTATCCTCTACATTATTTAATATGGGCTCAATATGCTTTGAGTCGCCTTCTTGATAATTGTTAATGAGCAACTCTATTGCTTTTAGGGCTACCTCGTTATCTTCATCAGAACAAAGTGTTATTGCGATCTCACGAATGCCAACTCCAGATGATTTTTTTAGCGCGGAAATTGCTACATCCCGAATTTCATAATCATTACTGAATGCTAAATTGGCTATCGATTGCGGTAGCCCTGGTAATTCACGATTTCTGAAAATCAATAGGTATCTAATGAGTCTTTCCTTATCTGTTTCGGTTATTAACAAACTGAAAATTTTTTCAATTTCATCAGTTGTTGCATATTTACCAAAACGAATAAATGGATATCTTCCTTTTTCATTGTTAATGTCTTCAAGGATTCGTTCAATAGGGTATTCATCTCGAAATCTTTCTATGTGCGATCGACTATCTTGAGGCTTACTCCTTTCTTCATGCTTTTTCAACTCATCAAGATAGGCTGTTACGAAGCGGTTTTCTTTGAAGTGACCTAGAAGAAACTCGTCAGTTGGTTCTTTACCAAATATTTCACATGCTTGACCATAAAGCTGATCATCTTCCCAATAACTATCTTCTTCTATCAACCGTTTACCGATAACCTTAGCAATATGCAGTAATCCTTCTAAACCATCCATCTGAATGATTTCATCGCCGCCCAAATAGGTTTCATTAAACTCTTGTAAATCGAATTTTTGATAAATAGCTAATTTTGCTCCTTTGTCTCCTTGCTTGGTGATCAAGTGACATAACTCATATAACTGATATACGTCATAAAACTCCTTACTTACAGAAAGAGCATTGATAATTTGAGTAATATAAAATCTCTATTTTTGCTTAAACCAATAAGCGACATTAGCCATTCAGCCCTACTCTCCTCGCATTGGCGATCATAGGTTTGATTTATTAAGCAAGCATTTAGTAGTTGATCTCGAATCAGTTCATCTCCATTTTGCTTAATATATTGATATACCCTACCAAATCCTTTCTCGAGAGCAGTAGCAAATTCACCTTCGTTTAAAAGATATGATTTCTTCAATTTAATAAACTCCCGCTCTTAAGACAGCTTCGTATCGTCAAGACTAAATTTTCCGCCGATAATTCTTCCAGCGTTAAGCAGTCCGCGTCCAGCGCCTGTGCCAGTTGACGCGCTTTACCCAAGCGTAAATAACCGGTTTCGGTATCCAGCACCAAGGCAGCTATGCTCTGCCCTGCCAATAATTCAGCCAGTCTTAGTGATTGTTGCCAGGGATCGCCACCATCATCTAAGCCAACATTGGCTTTGCCGTCAGTCAGCAAGACCAGCAATGGCGGCATGTCGTGCGCTTGTTTCAGTGTTTCCAAAGCTAATGCCAAGGCGTGTGGCAATGGTGTTCTGCCACCCGTGGGTAATTCGCGCAACTGCTGCTCAGCTAGATCAACACTGCGCGTCGGTGCTAATAACACAGACGCCGATTCGCCCCGAAATGAGATAACGGCGACTTGATCGCGTTGCTGGTAGGCATCGGTCAACAAGGTTAATACTGCACCTTTGACGGCTTTCATACGCCGTTGTGCTGCCATAGAGCCAGAGGCATCTACCACAAATAAAATCAGGTTGGCGCTTTTTCCGCTACGGATTTGTTGATGCAAATCGTTTTTGGTGATTTTAAAGTCGTTAGCATCGCGCAAAGCCGCACTGCGCAACGTGGCAGCAACCGCAAGACTGCTGGGATTTTGATCTGGCACAGCGTGTATCACACGACCACGCGGCATATCTTTTGCCGTATTACGTTTACCGGCAACAGCGTGTTTACTTTGGGTAGCCACGGCAATTTTGGGTGCGTTACCTGCGGCAGCGGCGGTGAATACCTGTGGTTCTTCTGCTGCATCAGCTTCCGATTGCGGCGTGTCATTATCCTGATCGGCAGTTGATTCTGCGCTCGCTGCATTCGGCGGTTGCAGTGCTTGTTGCATCAATTCATCAAGACGGTCTTTGTCTAAGCCAGGCTGCTCAAAGGGTTTGCGGCGACGGCGATGTGGCAATGCCAGCTCTGCTGCGCCGCGAATGTCCTCAGGCGTTACCTGTAATCGCCCCGCTAATGCGGCAAGGGCGCGGGCGGCTTTGTAGATCACGATGTCAGCGCGGAGGCTGGTGACTTCAAATTCACAACATAAATGGCTGATTAGCTCCAACAAGCTATCATCTAAGTTGACTTGGGATAATAAACCTTGCGCTGTGACCAGTTGCTCCCGTAACGTATCTTGTTGTTGCTGCCAATTATCCGCATAACCTAGCGTATCGGCTTCATAGGCAATACGGCGACGCACGACTTCGGCGCGTAAGGTTTTATCGCGTGGCGCGGTGACTTCGACCATCAAGCCAAAGCGATCCAGCAATTGCGGGCGCAAATCGCCTTCTTCCAGATTCATTGTGCCGATCAGCGTAAAACGTGCCGGATGCGTGATCGACAACCCTTCGCGCTGCACCGAATTAACGCCCATTGCAGCCGTATCCAGTAATACATCCACCAAATGATCAGGCAGTAAATTAACCTCGTCGATATACAGAATGCCACGGTGTGCGGCAGCCAGTAAGCCCGGCTGAAACACCCGTTTAGCGCCTTTGAGCGCTTGTTCTAAATCCAGCGTACCGACGACGCGGTCTTCAGTTGCACCCAGCGGCAAAGTGATAAATGGCACTGAAGAGGCTTGTGCTTTCGCGTGGGTATCGTTACATATATCGCAATGTTCAACGGGCGCATCGGGAGCGCACACAAAAGCACACCCAGTCACCCGTTCGATGAGCGGCAATATATCGGCCAATGCGCGTGCAACAGTGCTTTTTGCCGTGCCTTTGTCACCGCGTATCAATACGCCACCGATAGATGGATCAACAGCACACAGCATCAGCGCGAGCTTGGTCGGGGCTTGTTCAACAATGGCAGAAAAAGGAAAATTCATTATTTAGTATTCTTGGTGGATGTGCTTTGCTTATCCACCCTACGAAGGGGTTACTTACATAACAAGGGGGCATCATTAAGTGCTTCACGGTGCAAGCGCCACTGCGGCATCAATTTATTCATAAGCTGAACAAAATGGTCGTTGTGCTGGCGTTCTAGCAGATGCACCATTTCATGCACGACAATATATTCAACACATTGCTTGGGTTTCTTGGCAAGTTCAAGGTTCAGCCAGATGCGCTGTGCCGCAATATTACAAGCTCCCCATTTGGTTTTCATTTGCTTTACTCGCCATTCTACTACTTTTGCCACAATAAAGGGCTCCCACTGCGCGATTAATATCGGAATCAGCGTTTTAAGCTGCTGGCGATACCATGTCAGCAAAACCTTTCCGCGCTGCTCTCTTTCAGTGCCTTCCCGCACATATGGATTTATTGCGAAGGACGACACGGGATTTATCGCTCTGATAAATCACATTCAGCCGATAGCGCCGCCCTTGAAAATAATGGCTTTCACCCGAAATATATTCGCGCATGGATTGCCGCGCTTGGGCAGTGAATCGTAGATTTTGTTTTTTAATCCATGAAAGCCTGGAAATAACCGCCAGGCGCACCGCCTCATCACTCACGCGTAAAGGTGCAGCCACGCGCACTCTACCAGCGGTGGATAAACCCCAAGATGCAGATTCCTGATGTCTTTACGCACAATATCTACCGTCAAGCCGCTGCCTGTAATTTGATGGGTTTCAGTAATCATTTACTGTTAAACCGTAGGGTGGATAAGCACAGTGCATCCACCATGCCAGCAAAAAAGGTGGATGCGCTGTGCTTATCCACTCGGATCGAGTCAACCCAACGAGCTAAAAGTGCATCCAATTTATAAAATAACTGACATTACAATCAGAGATGGAAAAGAGAAATTATGATTAAAAAATACACTTGGAGTGACGCTATTGCAACTGGCGATCCTATAATTGATTTACAACATAAACAATTCTTTGTTGTACTATACGATTTTGCTTAGGCGCTTGAACAAAATAAGGGGGGCTAAGGCAGGGCAATCGCGCTTAAATTAGATTGACTTTTATAATCATCGGCCAATCAATTGGTTAGAAATTCGACTCTTTCAAATTTCGTGATTTAATGTAAAAAAGCAAAAAATAGCCATTTGTATCATATTGATTTCAAATGGTTAAAATTTAAGCGCGATTGCCCCTACATTCTGCCACCGTGTGTTCAGGATTATTTGCCTGAAGAGCATATGGCCCGTTTTGTTGTCGAGATTGTTGATCAACTGGATTTACGAACGCTCTCAGCCATTTATGCGGGCAAAGGGAAACCCCCTATCATCCGGCGATGCTGTTGGCGTTGTTATTCTACGGTTACTCGACCGGCGTGTTTTCCAGTCGCAAACTGGAGAAAGCCACTCATGATTCGATGGCCTTCAAATATATCTGTGCCAACGAAAATCCGGATCACGACACCATCAACAGTTTTCGCAAACGCTTCAGCAAAGAGATTGAGGGCTTGTTTGTCGAGATATTGGTGTTGGCAGAAGCTTTGGGCTTGCTTAAGTTAGGCACAGTGAGCCTGGATGGCACCAAAATCAAAGCCAATGCCAGCAAACATAAAGCCTTGAGCTGGGATTACGCCAATCAACTGGAAGCTCAGTTCAAACAGGAAGTCGAGACCTTGATGAAGCTGGCTGAAGCCGCCGATAATTCGCCGCTTCCC
>JAYTJI010000211.1:0-8037 GCA_043731245.1 Methylococcaceae bacterium
AATCCGCTTAAAACTTCTATTGCGGCCGCATTATAGTCATTACTCATTATTGCCAGGTACTCACAAGCTAAAGGGATCCTCTAAAAACTGCACTTCGACAAGCTCAGTGCGAACGGTGGTCTTTGTAAATCAGCGGCTTATCCGTTTATGCTGAGCTGTGAGCTTGTCGAACAGTCGAAGCATGAATAAGCAATTTTAGAGGTTCCCTTAATTCCTTTTTAAAACCACTTTAGCCTCATGCCAGAAAGCATCCAGCTCCATCAGCTCGCAGTCTTTTAAACTCCGGCCAGAGGCTTCAACCTGCTGCTCGATATAGTGAAATCGTCTGGAAAATTTCTTGGTGCTTTCTTTGAGTGCAATTTCAGGATTAACGTTTAAATGCCGCGCCAGATTAACTGCGACCAGTAATAAATCGCCGATTTCTTCCTGAATATGCGCTTGGTCGCCGGATTCCCAGGCTTCTTTCACTTCTTCCAGTTCTTCTAGTACTTTTGCAAAAACAGGGGGGACATCAGGCCAATCAAAACCGTGCTGTGCGGCACGATCCTGAATTTTTTCACACTCAATCAATGCCGGAAGACTGCCTGCAACACCTGATAAAACACTGTTCCGTGTAACCGTTTTGTTTTTTTCCTGCCGTTCATCGGCTTTAGCTTGTTCCCAAGCCTGATGACGCTCGGCATCGGTGTTAAAAACCGCATCGGAAAACACATGCGGATGCCGACGAATCAGCTTTTCAGATATACCTTTCGATACATCTTCAAAGCCAAACAGCCCAAGCTCTTCGGCAATCTGGGCATGAAAAACAACTTGCAGTAGCAGATCGCCTAATTCTGAACGTAAGTCATCCAAATCATTACGCTCAATAGCATCAACAACTTCGTAAGCTTCTTCAATAACGTAAGGTATCAGGCTTTTGAAGTCCTGTTTGAGATCCCATGCACAGCCGTCTTCGGGGCGACGCAAGCGAGCCATAAGGTCTAAAAGCTGCTGGGTATTTTTTAGCATAAGAAGCCCGGAATCTTAAAATGAGCTGCCAAAGTTTTCGTGGTAGCGTTGCTTAAAGTCATCCATGTCCAATGAATGATTCTGTGTGCCGTGATGTTCAATTTTAATAGCACCCATTAATGAAGCAATTCTGCCCGTGGTTTCCCAATCCAGTTCATTCATCAAGCCGTATAACAACCCGGCACGATAGGCATCGCCGCATCCGGTAGGATCAAGCAAGGCTTTGGGTTTTGCAGAGGGAATAGTGATGCACTGCCCTTGCGTGTAAATTTTAGAGCCTTTCCCGCCTAGCGTAATAATCAAGGCTTCCACCCGTTCCGCCAGTTGTTCTAATGACAAGCCGGTGCGTTCCTGCATTAATTCGGACTCATAATCATTCAAGGTCATCCAGGTCGCCTGATCGATAAATGTAAGTAATTCCGCGCCATTAAACATCGGCATACCTTGACCGGGATCAAAAATAAACGGTATGTCCAGTTCTACAAATTGTTCGGCATGCAGCTGCATGCCGTCTTTGCCATCGGGCGATACGATGCCTATGCTAATGTCCCGATCAGTCGGGATTGAGTTCAAATGCGAAAAACTCATTGCGCCTGGATGAAAAGCCGTAATCTGATTGCCGTCTTCGTCAGTGGTGATATAGGCTTGGCCGGTGTAGTGATTATCCATAATATAGATGAACTCACTGGACAAGCTGTTTTGGCTCATCCATTGACTGTAAGGTTCAAAATCATGTCCCACGACAGCCATGGCTAAGGCTTCTTCACCCAGCAAATTCAAATTGTAAGCAATATTACCCGCACAACCGCCATATTCCCGGCGCATAACCGGCACTAAAAAGGATACATTCAGGATATGAACTTTTTCCGGCAAGATATGGTTTTTAAATTTATCATGAAACACCATAATGGTGTCATAAGCCATTGATCCACATATTATTGCACTCATTAGTGTTCCTCTTTAAAGTAAAATTAATGCCCAGGTGACTGCTGCCCAGGCTAAAGACATCATAACCGCAGCAGAACCTATATCCTTGGCTCTACCGGATAATTCATGATGCTCAAAACCCACCCGGTCAACCACGGCTTCTACCGCTGAATTTAATAACTCAACCAACATGACCAAAACCATGCTGCCGATTAATAGCAGTTTTTCAATAGTGGTTTCACCCAGCCAGATTGCCAGAGGTGTAGTCACTACAAATAGAATAACTTCTTGTCTGAAGGCTTCTTCGTGCGTCCACGTTGCTTTAAACCCGGCAACAGAAAAGAAACACGCGTTAATGAGGCGTTTTAAGCCTTTTGCATTTGGATTTGCCATAGTGTCAGTGATTATCCGTTCAAAAAAGGGCGTTAAAAGTTAAAAAGCTCTCAGTATCGTTGCTCAATAATAAGTTGGTACGCATCGGCATCCACCATCTGCTCCAAACCGGATAGATCATCTGCTTTGACACAAAAAATCCATGCCTTATAGGGGTCATCATTAACTTGCTCAGGCTCATCCGCCAGGGCCAGATTAACCGCAACAATTTCTCCTGAAACCGGGCTGTATAAATCTGATGCTGTTTTAACCGATTCAACCACAGCGCATTGTTCTTGTGCTTTGACTTTGCGGCCTAATTCAGGCAACTCTATATAAACCAAATCCCCCAGTTGTTCCTGAGCAAAATTGCTTATACCCACACGAACAACATTATCGTCCTCCACATGCGCCCATTCATGCGACACTGCATACTTTAGATTATCTGGTAAATCATTCATCGTTTAATCTCTAAAAAATAATCAATTAAGGTAACAAAGCTCAAGGCGCAAGACACAAAGGATATTTTGAACCTTGAACCTTCTACCTTGAACCTTTAGACTACACAACACTATATTAACAAACATCAATTAAACATGCCTGAGATACTGATCTACACAACTAAAATATGCCCCTATTGCGTGATGGCTAAGCGTTTGCTTGACAAAAAAGGAGTTCCGTATACTGAAATTAACGTAGATTCACAATTGGGATTAAGAGAGGAGATGATGCGCAAAACTAATCGCAGAACAGTGCCTCAAATCTACATTGGCGATCTTCATGTCGGTGGCTTTGACGAATTACATGCGCTGGAACAACAAAAGAAGCTGGACGCTTTACTCGGATTTGCTTAAATCAATCGCTATCCACTTAAGACTGCATACACGCAAGACCTAACCGTTCGCTGTGAGCTTGTCGAATAGTCGAAAGGGGCGTTTAAGCCATTCATGGTTCGACAGGCTTACAACGAACGGCTCAAACTGTGCTGTCCCGCCGCCTTAAGTGAGAAGCCAATTAATCTACTGTGGCGACTCAATCGTCTTCAGCAAAAGAAGAACTTCTCCGAAGCAATACACAGCACTCATCCCAAAAAGTTGTAATAAATTAAAGTTTAGAGCACTGCGTTTGAGAATTGAAAACAATAGTTAAGGGAGTGGACTCAGGCGTTTGTATTCAGCGCACTACCTCCTGCATACTACACATTGATGTGGTGAAGTTGATATTATTACAACGGCTCAAACCTGTCCATGCAGTAATGCAGAAAACCCTTAGCCCATCGAATTATTGCGATTTCTTTTCGCTTTCCAGTGCTTCAACTAATTGCTTTGCTGGAAGATAGCCGGGATAGATATTGCCATTTTCTGTAACTATCATCGGCGTTCCTTTCACGTCAAAGTCGGCACCTAACTGCATGTGTTCATCCACTGGATTGTCACAGGTTTTAGCCGCTGGTGTATTGCCTTTTTTTGCATCTGTTAAAGCTGTCTTTCGATCTTTAGCACACCAAACCGATACCGCTTTGTTGTAGGAATCTGAACCTTTGCCTGCTCTGGGGAAAAACAGGTATTGAATAGTAATGCCTTGAGCCAAATATTGATCCATCTCTGAATGCAGTTTACGGCAATACCCGCAATCTATATCAGTAAAAACAGAAACCGTATATTTACTTGTTTTTGGCTTAAAGACGATCATATTTTCCTGACCGATTTTTTCAATAGCCTTTTTTCGTGTGCCACTCAACTTTGCTTCTGTTAAATCTTTATGAGCAGCCACATCGATCAATCGACCCTGAAGCAAGTATTTTCCATCCTCAGAAACATAAAAAACATTAGCGCCGACCATAACTTCATAAAGGCCTTTAACTTCAGAGGGCTTAATGGAATCGATTTTCGCAGATGGGATAGATTGAGTCATAGCTTGCCTGATGGCAGCTTCATCTGCATTCGCGGCAGACAACATTAGACCTGATAGTAATAGTGCGGCAATCTTGATAACTTTTTTCATGGTTTTCTCGTGTTTCCTTATATACCTTTATATGAAGTTAAAGGCTTAAATTTTTGAGTTTCTAACTTTCGCCTTGCGGCTAACTTAGTGAAATAATCGTTGCACATCCAGAACCATGGCCAGTGCCATTAAGGACATCAGTAAAGTAATGCCAACTCGCTGAAAAAAGTTTTGTATTGCTTCTGAAACAGGGCTGCCTTTAATAGCTTCCAAAGCAAAAAACAGTAAATGACCACCGTCTAGGACGGGGATCGGCAATAAATTTAACACGCCTAAACTGACGCTAACCAGAGCCATAAATTTTATGAAATGCACCAAGCCCATTTCCGCAGATTGTCCTGCATATTGGGCTATACTGATCGGCCCGCTCAGGTTTTCCACGGAAGCCTTGCCTATCAACATCTTGCCCATCATTTTTAAGGTTGCAGAAGAGTAATACCATGTAGTTTCCAGGGCAACCGGTATTGCTTTCAGCGGTGATAATGAATATTCAACACTGACTGACTTTATCAGATCTTCCGGTACGAAAACGGCCGCGCCAATCTTGCCTTCCGTTTTCTGCCCGGATTGCACACTTTTTGGAGTAATGATTAAGGGTAATTGAACGCCATCACGCTCGATGATCACATTGATAGCAACGCCTGGGTGATTTTTTACCGTGTCTACCCATTGTATCCAGTCATTCATAACAGCGCTATTAGCGCTAACAATTAAATCACCTTGGCGCAAACCAGCCGCTAGTGCCGCACTGTCAGGAAGTACCTTGCCTATGATCGGTTTTAATTTTGGCGACCAGGGCTTAAAACCCAAGTGCCCATACAATACTTCAGGATTTTGAGTATCACTTTCAGCAATCTTCAACAACCTGACATTTTGCTGATCATCGAAGTTTTTTACGGTAACCTGAATAGCCTGCTCACCATCCAATGCCGAGGCAATTATTACACCCATAGCCTCAGTCCAGGTCGGTGTCAACTTATCATTAACTGAAATAATCTGGTCGCCTTCAACAAAACCCGCTGTAGCGGCTAATGTACCCTGCTCTACTGCCCCAAGAATAGGTTTTATGCCGGTTTCGCCAATAACCAGCACACTCCAAAACAAGGCAATAGCGAGTACCAAATTAAAAATTGGACCAGCTGCAACTATTGCGGTTCTCGCTAATACAGACTGCCGGTTAAAAGCAAAAGGTAAATCTTCTTTTTTTACCTCGCCTTCCCGCTCATCGACCATTTTGACATAACCGCCCAGTGGAATGGCAGATAACACATACTCTGTGGCTTCAGGGCTTTTCTGATAAGACCATAGCACTTTACCAAAACCGACAGAAAATCGAAGTACTTTTACGCCAACTTTACGCGCGACCCAAAAATGTCCAAATTCATGAAATGAAACCAGGACACCGATGGCAATGCCGAAATAAAACAGTGTATGCAGTAAATCCATTAACTGTTAAGCTCGGCAATAATTTGTTGCGATACCAACCTAGCCTGTTGATCTGTTTCAAGAATAATCGCTAGGGTGCTGGCTGGCTTGACTTCAAACTTTTCCATACAGCGCTCTATAATGACCGGAATATCGGTAAAGCGTATTTGTTCATTCAAGAATGCCTCCACGGCTATCTCATTGGCAGCATTTAAAACAGTTGGCAATATACCACCCTTGTTGATAGCCTCATAAGCAAGGCGCAAGCAAGGGAAGCGTTCCAGATTCGGCTCTTCAAAATCCATTCTTCGGACATCAAAAATATTCAAGGGTTCAACGCCTGAATCAAACCGTTCCGGCCATGCCATTGAATAGGCAATGGGAACACGCATATCAGGGTTGCCCATTTGTGCCAATACCGTACCGTCAACATAATCAACCATTGAATGGATAACGCTTTGGGGATGAATGACCACTTGTATTTGATCCGGCGTCATAGCGAATAAAATACAGGCTTCTATCATTTCCAAGCCTTTATTCATCATCGTTGCGGAATCTACCGAAATTTTTCTACCCATATCCCAATTAGGGTGGGCAACCGCTTGATCGGGGGTTACATGAGCCATCTGGTCTATTGGCATTTCCCGAAATGGCCCGCCGGAAGCGGTTAATAAAATACGCCTTGCTTGTTTCGCGTGCATGCCTGATTTATAACCGGCAGGCATACATTGAAAAATAGCATTATGCTCACTATCGATGGGCAATAATTGCGCCCCTGATTCCGCTACGGCTTGCATAAAAATAGCGCCGGACATGACTAAGGCTTCTTTATTGGCTAATAAAATTATTTTGCCTGCCTTTGCCGCTGCCAGACTAGGCAACAAGCCAGCAGCACCCACGATTGCCGCCATGACTGAATCAACGTTGTCCAGTGTTGCAACAAATTCCAGAGACTTGGCACCTGACAACACTTTAATATCGGCGATAGGCGAGTTTTTCAGTTTCCCTATAAATTCCAGAGACTTGTTTTCATCAACTACGACGACATATTCAGGGCGATGTTCCAGACATTGTTCATAGAGTAAGTCAATGTTGTTATTAGCCGTTAATGCAACGACGTTATAAAGATCAGTGTGTCTGGCAACTACGTCTAAGGTACTGACACCAATCGAACCCGTTGCCCCCAGTATACATAACCCTTTCATGAATCAAGCCCGATAAGCGTTATACCAGCATAAAAAAATGGAATAGCGGCAATCAGGCTGTCAATTCTATCCAGAATACCACCGTGCCCCGGCAATAATGTTCCGCTATCTTTTAAACCACGTTGACGTTTAACCACACTAATAAATAAATCACCATAAATGGAAATCAACACTGTCAACATAGACAATAGTACAAAATCGAATACTCGAACCCATACAAAGCCATCCCGATAGCCATAATAACCGATGAAAGCCGCTGCCCAAACAACACCAGCTATTAAAGCGCCGTACATTCCCGCCACTGTTTTACCTGGACTAATTTCAGGCGCCAACTTGGTTGTACCCCATTTCTTCCCGGAAAAATAGGCCGAAATATCTGCCGCCCAAATCAGTATTAAAAAATACATTGTCATTTCCGGCCCATGAAAAGCTCTCAATCGGGATAAAAACATCCAAGCTGACAGTAAAACGAACCAGCCGATTAACACTTTATATCGGGTTTTTAGCTTCAGGCTTAGTACACCTGTTGGTGCGTTTCTGATTAATATCATAACCAATATCCAGAACAGCACTGGCGGTATAACCAGCCATTCCAGAGCGCCCGAATAATCCCTGACATCAGGCCAATCAGCTGCTTGAGCAACCAGCTCAAGAAATTGTGTCCAAAAATGAATGCCTAACATGGGCAAGATCAATGCCAATATAAACAATAGCCGTTTTGTAGGCGAGATAATGTCTGCAAGGTTACACCACTCCCATGCGGCTAAAAGGGTGCTCAGACCTATCACCAATGAAAAATACTCTATCGGCAATTCGAATACTGCCAGTGCAATCAGGGCAGCAAGTATTGATGCTGTTATAATTCGCTTTAGTAACATTTTTGTAAGCTATTAGTTTAAAGTTATAGTGTGACTGATTTATTAAGAACTTGCTCACTGGTATGACCAAAGCGCCGTTGCCGACTTTTAAAGCTCTTGATAGCGTCTTCAAGTGCATGCTGGTCGAAATCCGGCCAGAGTGCTGCTGTAAAGTAGAATTCTGTATAGGCTAATTGCCATAACATAAAATTACTAACCCGTTGTTCGCCGCCTGTTCT